>JABUEW010000024.1 GCA_013314855.1 Bacillota bacterium
CCTTTAACATCAAAGAATTCCATATTTCTCAGTCCGGAAATAATCTCATGACAGGTGAATTCCTCTTTGAGACGCTTCTCCAGCAGCCTATAAATAATTAGTGATATAAAGCAAGTGATGAAATGTGCTTCAATCCTGTCATCGTTGCTTAAATACACTGGTCTTGCTTTAAATTCGCTTTTCATAATCCTAAAACATTCTTCAATCTCCCATCTTCTCAGATTTATCTTGATAATTTCAGATACATCATCCTCAAGGTTTGTACATACTCCATAAAAACCATCAAAGGCTTCTTCTTTTTGAATTAACAAAGAATCAATACTATAGATTTCTTTATCTGCGGCTTCACCGTCGGAAGTAAAGCTTGTTTTCTTAATAAACCTTTTATAATCGTTAGAGTTGCATTTCTTGATTTTTGTTGGGTTTGTATCAATAAGACTTTGTGCACGCTGTATTTGAGAACTGCGAATTTTTCTCTGATAATCTCTATATTTAATCGAATAAGTTACAATAAGCCTTTGCTCAAGGCCATTTTCATTAATCCAGCGTTCTTTGTAAAAGACTTTCTCACGTATTTTTATTTTATCTTCAGCACCAGCTTTATCTATCATTTCATCAAGTTTAGAAATGTCATAGGTTTTTTCGCTTCCGGGAAGTTTCCATCCATCTGTAGAAAGAGCCCATTTCTTAAGATGATCTTTTAATTTTTTGATAGATTGTGTGGTAATGAATGCACGATTATCTTTGTTGTTAAACTTTCTATTAGCTTCGGAAGCAAGACCTGCATCTGTGCATACGATAAATTTAGAAATCTCAAAGTCGAAAATAATTTTCTTTTCTAAAGGTTTTAAAGTCAGTTGTTCATTCATATTCCCTCTGTTAATGCTAAAAGCCAAAGGGATTCCGTCTCCATCCATAAATAATCCCATTTGAACAATTGGATTGGGCTTGTGGTCTTTAGATGGGCCATACTGTTTGATGCCCTCTTCCTGTTCTATTTCAAAAAAGTAATTGGTACAATCATAGTAAAGAACACCTGTATTTCTTTTAGAAACTTTTAAACTGTTTTCATACAATGAGGACTGAATAAAGTCTGTTTCCTTAGCGAGAACTTCAAGAGCCCGGTATATTTGATGCAGATCAAAATTTGGTTGTTCGATAAATCTTTTAGAAAGTTCATGGGTTGCAAGCTTGGAAGCAGGAAAAATAACTCTGCTGTAAACAAGCCTTGATAGGATTGAGTCTAAGTCAAAATCAAATTTATATTTTTTAGCGATTTGATTGCAAATTTTGTGTAATGCAAGTTCATGATATATTTTTTGAAGGAACAGATATCCGCCGTTGTAGGAACGCTGTTCACCTTTAGGGATAAGTTTTGATGGAGAATACTTAACAAGTACTTCACGTTTTTCTTCTTTTTCTTTCCTGTTAAGTTCCTCAATATATTTTTTTGCCCATTTAATGGGGTCTTGCCCGTTTAGTTTTTTAAGAAGCTCATCATAAGTTCCAAGTTTTTCAACGATTATTGTATGCTCTTTTCTATGTAGCTTTGCACGTAAAATGAGAAAAATTTGCACGTAAAATGAGAAAAATATACAATTAATTGAATATTTATGCAATAGTATTCCCTTACAACGAACCGTACGAAATTCGTACCCCTCAAAAAGGAGGGCACAAACATCCTGTTTAATAAATATTTAATAAATAAATATATTTATAAATATCGTTTAAACATTATTTATAAAAAATAAAATTATACTTATAAACCTGCTTACTCCTTAAATAAATAACAGCACCAAGTCTAATTCTCAGTGCTGTTATTTTCATAGTGTTGAAAATTAATGTAAAGCTGAAGTCTTGTTAATGTTCACGTAGTATTCGATTTTATTATCAAGCCAAGCATCAAGGTCGGTATATGCAGCTCTTAAGGCTTGCTGCGCCGCAGTACCCATTATTGCAAGAGCTTTGTTTTTAGCCATATTGAAGGCTTCCTGTTGTGCTGCTTTATCAAACTGACTGTTGTTTTTAAGGACTTCTACATATGTTTGACTCACAGCGGTAACGGCTGTACAAACTGCATCTTCAGCAATATTAAGATATTTATCAACCTTTTGGCTGTTAATTTTCTCCTCCAGCTCTGCAATTTTCTTTCTGATGAGAGCTACCAGGTAACCTGTAGCAACTGTAAGCAAAGGGAGAACAACAACCGTTATAATTGCGTTTGCATATTCACTCATCTCATGCACCTCCTTTCAGATTCTTGAATATTCTATACATGATAAGGGTGACCGCCCACACCGGCATAGGTTCATCAATTTTCTTACACCAGCCTTCCCTGTCGGAAAGCAATCCCGCATCTGCGAGGCCATTGATACCTTCAAATTTCCAACTATCTTTAGAAAGCTGAGTCTTAAACCATGTCCATTTAGCCCAGTTATTCGCACTCATTGTTCCTGGACAGTTTTTTTTGCTTGCGTCATAGTGTCTTACAACTTTGTCAATTGGTATGCTGTATTTCTGTATTAGATATTTTACCAGGTCAATAGCATTTCCGACGGCTTTATCATAATCGCCATCGCTGTTTATGCAAATTTCAATTCCTATAGAATTATAATTTGTGATGCCATACTGCCCTTTGCCATCCCCGCAATGCCAAGAAGCGTTATAATCTTCTATAGTCTGCACAATTGAGTGATCATCTACAAAATAATGGGCAGAAGCCTGCCTGTCTCCGCTATTAAAATACTTAAAATGTGCTTCTGCGTCAGCCCCTTTGCTCATATTGCCAGTATCATGCACAACTATGTATTTGGGGTTATTGCCACTCGAAAAATTATATTTTATCAATTTTTTCTGTATAGGTAACATCAGATCCTCCCCTTCTTAAGATAATTGATTATTGGTGTATAATTATCGCTATCACCTTCTTTCTTTAAAACAAAATTCTTCAGGAGTTTGCTCTTGAATTTATAACTGTTGAAATGCTTCATTATCCCAAAATAGGACTGCATGGAATTGTTCACTTCCTGAAAACTCATCTTTCCTGAAGCATAGGCTTTCTGTAAAAACTTAATACGCGCCTTCATCTTCCTGGCAGATTTCTTCTTTAGTTTTCTGTGAGTAGCCCATATTCTGAAACCCACAAATTCTATTCCGCAGGAAATCGGACGTATGGTAGTTTTCTTATTTAGCTGGAGGTTGAGCTTTTCATTCAGGAACAGATTAATGTCATCCTTGACAGAATGGAGATATTTTTTATCGTGGTGAAGGATCACGATATCATCCATGTACCTGATGTAGTAATGCAGCCTCAATTCGTGCTTTGCGTACTGGTCCAATTCATTTAAATACAGGTTTGCAAACAATTGTGAAGTAAGGTTTCCAATGGGCATTCCGACATCAGATAGCCGGTCTTCATCGGTACACTTGTCAGGGTCAACTCCGATAGGTAGCCCAAACTTTGTATCTTCACTGTTGATGATTTTATCCAAAAGCCAGAGAATATCCTTGTCGTCAATTTTCTTTCTGAGGATATCCATGAGTACCCGGTGATCTACGCGGTAAAAATATTTTGCAATATCGAGCTTAAGATAATAATATTTCTGAGGCTTTCTGGATACCTGCCGCAGCCAATATTGCAGACGGTCTGCTGCTTTATGGGTACCCTTCCCTACCCGGCAGCCATATGAATCATATATAAATTGCTTATCCAGCATAGGATTAATCTGCCGGTATATGGCCCATTGAACTACTCGGTCCTTGAAAGGCAAGGCCATTATAAGTCTCTTCTTAGGGTCATATACAAAGAATTCACGATACCTTCCGACCTTATATTCCCTGTATATAAGCTCATTCTGGATTTGTATAAGGTTTTCTTCGAGATTACCGCTGAATTGAAGCACATCATCCCTAAATCTTTTTGCTTTTCTTGCTTCCCTGTACGCCTGGTACAAGTTTTCAAAGTCATATATCTTTTCGTATAGACCAGATAATTTCAAGGCGTCACTTCCTTTGTAGTAATATCTCTGTGTGTAGCATCTTTCGCTACAGCTACTCACTGCTTCCACAGAAATTTAGTTTTTTGCCTCCCGGTTTCCCGTTCGGCAGGGAGATGAATCCCTTTATTCTCTCTGTGCTGTCCGTAGCCCCTTAGGGTTATGGCTTCTGACAATGAGAGTAGAGCGCAGCGGAACCCGATGTTGTTGTTCGAGTTCGACCGAGCGTTGTTCAAGTTCAGGGCGAACACTCCAGCGTTGGACGTGTTGTTCCAGTTGCCGCCACGAAGCGGGAGCCGATGCGACTCATCCCCCCATATTCTTCTTACTTAAATGCTTTTATCCAACCACCGAGCATTTTGCCGATTTCGTTCAACATTTTGCTCCAATTTTCATATTTCCTTAATGGAAGGTATTTCGTGTTCGGGTCTGCTGCCAGTCGTATATAAGTCCGCAATATATCAAGTTCAACATCAATTTCCTGGAGAGTAGTCTTTTTATAGTACCGCTTGTTTGCCTCTATTATCAGACGGAGAAGCCTATACATCGACTGTTTTATGTCTGCAGCCAGCGCATACCGTTCCGACCTTGGAAATTGAGATAGGCACTGGTTGCCGTACAGAATCATGTCATATACCTTTTGCAAAATCTTTAAATCCTCCATTATAACCCTCTTTCGTAAAAAGATTATGGGCGGACTACCGTCCGCCCATGTCAGATTTTCAGGTATTCAGATTTCAGATTACGCAACATAAGCGCAGCGGAACCCGAAGTTGAAGTACGAGCGCGACCGAGCGTAGTCCAAGTGCAGGGCGAACACTCCAGCGTCGCACGTGTTGCTCCAGCAGCCGCCACGAAGCGGGAGCCGTTCTCCGTAATTTCTCGCATAGACAGCATCACCACCATGCGAGGCATCAAGAGGGAACAATCCCAATGCTTTTAATAAAGTCGGAATTGTTACCCCGGTTGCAGCCGCAATTGTTTCAAGCGTGGATGTTGAATAACCATAGTCAACCTGCCCGCCGGGAACATACATTGGATTTTCTACTAATGTATTGATCCTCAAATCGCCGCCTATATCATGAGATGTGGCAGTAGAATCACCGGCGGTCGTGTTGTCTATTTTTAAGGTGTCTGCAGTCCCAGGAGCCATTAAGGTACCGTCCTGTAGAATTGCTCTCCAGGCTACGCTTCCTGCAGAATGGTCAGTGTTGAGAATGGCTGCATTATTATTTTCAATAATCTGTATTTCACCATTATTAAGCCTCAATCCAGACACCCATTCCCAAACGTTTCCGTTTAGGTCAAATATGCCTTCATTTGTATTGTCATGTGCCCAACTAACCGGACCAGAACCGGTAGCTACTCTTCCATCATACCAGATGCCTCCGCTTTCATACCTATAAGTTACTACACCTCTCTCATATGTAGCCGAATAATCTTTTCCATAGCTATTGTTTCCTCTCGGCATAAATCCCTTCTTTTTGCACGAAAGGGCTAATGCTGCCCATTCTGCATTGCTCATTAAGTGCCAGCCATTTCCCTTATTATAGCAATATAGCAAGGCCTGATCAAAAGTTATATAAACCTTCGGGTCCTTATATGGGAGGCTATAAGCCCTATCATTTACCACTACGTTCTGGTATTTTGAAATATATATTTCATCCTTCTCAACCCCATTTACAATAAAAGCAGGGTGGGGAGTATGTGGAGCTCCATCAATCACTTCATCCAAGTAAAACTTCGGTATTCTTACCATTATTGAAGGCATTCCCAGGTCATCCAGTAGCACTGTATTTTTGCCTCCAGAAAGAGCTTCAGCGCTTAATTTCAAATCATCAAAGTTTGCCATTTCCTTATCCCTCCATACTCCATAATGTTAATATTACCTTGCCAATATCGAAAGGTACCGCAACCTTATCATATTTTGGATTACCTTCCTCATCAGTGCCATTTTCTACCATTTCATATTCCCTGGCCGGAATGTCAATTTGGGCCACATACCTTTCGCTCAGCCCGAAGGTGAGCATATCGAATTGATTCCTACAGATGTCAATGTGGACAGGGAAGTCTCTTTCAAATTTGCTCACATCCATCATGATTTCTTCATTCAGGTTGAGTATGGTATCTGTAATTGTGTATTCAATTTTGGTGCCCTCATTTTTTTCAACAACTATCATTAATATATTCCTCCTCTCACATAATACTTGACTGTAACAGACGCTGCGCTCCCGGTGTATTCAAGTTTAAAGCCATTAAGCTGCTTGTCGCTTACTATTACATCGCCAACATTATTTCCATTGTATTCTACAGTTACAGTGTAATTTAATGTGTTTCTTGCTTTCACAAGATTAACTGTAACTTTCGAATTATTAAACGGGTATTGCTGAGCGTTGGTTAATACTATCTGTCCAATCTCAGGAATATTGTTTTCAAGTTCTCTTTTCCGCTGCTGCATTTCTTGCATAAGGACATCATTCAATATGAACGCCTCGAAGATACCCTTTTCAGAATTGTTCATGACATTGGCGGCAACCACTGTACCCTCCTGTATCACATTACCCTGGCTGTCCCTTATAATATCAACCCAGTCCGTCTTCTGATACATGTCTTACACCTCGCTTATTGTGAATTTAAAGGCTATTAAAAGGCCTTTTGTATTGGTCTTGGTTATATTGTCAGGTTTATCTGCAAATACCGAACCTGCTATATCTATAAGCTTAATATTAGAGATGTTGCCGGAATCGGTATTATCAAGATACAAGTAAATCGTCAGGATACCGCCCGTCAGTTCCGTCTTGAGAATTGAAACGTCCTTTGTTACTCCGCTTATAGTATAGGTGCCTTTACTGACCAATGCTTTTATGTATTCAGCAACTTTTTCTATACCTGTTGAGGTTATCATATTATCGCCTCCCCGCATATTATTTCGCCACAAATTAAATAATTTTTCAATGTTGTAGAATAGCTTGCCGTTATATTGATATTGCTTGAATAGCTCGCAGCATCATTTGAGAATTCCGTGTCATCGCCAGACATAAATGCTCCACACAGTTTATACGCCTGCTCTGCTGTGGAATAGAGCGCTGCAAGCCTTATCTCTGCAGCATACTCTGTCGCTGCGTTTTCTTCCGGATAAGCGCCACATATGATCTCACCGCAGAAAACAAGCTCCGACGGGACATTGACCAGCATCTCTCCTTTAAGTGATATTGTTGAAGCATACTTTAATCCTATTTCATAACTTAAGTGTGCAGGCTTTGCGGCATTAACAGCTTCTATAACATCCTTCAGAATAATGCTTGTCTGGCCATCAGGATATATCACTACCCTGAAGGTATAATCTGCGATATTTTCCTCAATTTCTGCCGGAACTGAAGTGGTCTGCTCTACGATGAATTTCATTTTTTCTGGTGTAATAGGTGTCCTGGTAACTAACCTGCTTAATACTTTTTGTCGTCTTGTCTCAATACTTATTGATTCGTTGACCAATAATCCAAGCAGGCTTTCCCAATACTTCAATCCCCAGGTTGCTGTCTGGGGGAATAACTGGTCACGGATTCCGGCTGTCCAGCTTTGAAGATCATCAACCTGAAGTCCGTTGACTTGAAATATTGCAAGCATAATCCTGCTTTGAAAGTAGATAGGGGAGACATAGCCAAGCATCCTTATGCCGCTTTCACTTGTCAAGATGTCACTCATTGGCTGTCACCGTCCCTGTCACCGGGAATTCATCACCAGCCAACTGTAGGTTTGTGCCAGCTCCATTGACGGTAAGCCCTGTATAATCGACGACCCCCTGGGTATTTATTATGCATGCGCCTATTTCCGATATCCTTACAAGTCCACCAACACCAACCCTGATATAGTATTCATCAAACGCTTGTTTAACAGCATCGAGGGTTGTGACCGGATCAGCTCCTTCTTCAATCGTCCATGTAAATTCTATATTCAGCACATACTGCACAGGAGCCACTACTGTAACAAGTGCGCCTATCGGTGCAAGGCCGCCAACGTTTTTTCCACCTGGAGCTATATGTTCCTGAACTGCATCAATTAATGCCTGGTTTGCAGGCTGGCCGTTAGAGTCTATGACTATTATCTTCACGGTTCCGGCCCCATTCCATTCAGGAACCACATAAATTTCTCCAACACCGTCAACTTCCTTCGCCCACAATTTGTAATCCGAAATGGAACCGGACATTGGTATATTCCGTTTTGCTTCCAGGATTCTTGAGCGCAGGGATTCGTCATCTTCCTCCTCGGTTCCACCGGATGTCGGCCCCAGGTTTATTGTTGAAGTTATACCTGCCTGTGGCTGCTGCATCAAGGTTATGGTATTGCTTGCCACATTTCCGGATGTGCCTGCCAAAACCGCCTCAATAGGTATGTCTACATATCCTGAAACATTGATATTGGCTGAAGATAATGTCTTGAACTCTGTGGACGGCTGATCACCGACAGCAGGAGTCGCAATAATAAAACCTTCAGGAATGAATACGCCTTCCAAGCCGTAAAACCGTTGCGTGCCGGTTGCACTTACAGCAGCTTTTCTGCTTAATCCGGCCATTTCCGCATGCATGTCAAGATATATTCCGTATGCCCATTGAGGGAAGCACACCTTTATGGTTTCATTAAGCTTAAACTCCACCATTTCCGCCTTTTCAATTGCTACAGGCATTGTTGCGTCATGAAAAAACTGAGCCTCGGAAGTGTCAAGGTCTAAAGGCACATTTGCTTTCATGTTATTGTGAATTGTTTCAACATCTTGGTTCTGCAAAAAGTCCGGAGCCACATATTCAGTACCCATATGTCCACCCCTTTCATAGCTTGATAGTCACACCCATCTTCTCAGGCGCACCTATTTTCGGATAAACTGTAAAACTTGCATATACATTGTCGCCAGTCCAGGTAAATTTAAAATCGCGTACCGAATCTGTCCGTGGATCAGCCAGTAGAGCTTCAGTAACCGTCCTTTCCAAAACCGACTCAGCTGCCTTCCTGGACGGCTGCTTTCTTACCTCATCACTTTCAATGCCTATGGCATCTGAATAAGCCAGGCATGATCCCCTTTCCGTCAGGAGTGTTTTCATACACCACTGTGCCCATGCAGTATGCCCATCCGCCTCTTTAACCTTGTTGCCTCCATCCATAACAAAGTCGCCAAGCTCAAAATCAAACTTCCATGACCGCCCATATTTTATTGTGCTGGTTTTTTGCTCTTCAGGCATAACCAAAGGCATCTCAAAAACAGGGAACAGGTTTTTATCTGCCATAGTATCCCTCCTAACCCGGAACCACTATATCTATTACTACCGGGTCGGTTCCGTCATTGACCCATGCCACAAGGACTCTATCACCAGGTTTTAAAGGCTTCATTAAATCCGGAAGTACTACATCGTGGATGTGCTGTCCTTCGGTATCAGGATGGCTATGAACACCGTCCCCGGAATATTGTGAGTGACCACCGCTTGGTCCATGTGGATGCTGGCCCTGATTTTCTGCCGTGATAGTTAACGGCTGCTCTGCATTAAGCGTAAGGCTCCTGCAGACAAGATATTCTCCTTTGGGTATTGCTATTGGAAACCTGTCCGTAAGCAGGCTATAGTCGCTCTTTATCGTTCCAAGCTCCAATATATCAGGCTTGCTGCCTGTTTGCTTCATCCTTGACAACAGAACCCTTGCGAGTTTGTTTACTCCTTTGTTGCTCTGGGACATTATGGTTCCACCTCCATTGTCATAGTCCTTGCAGTAGCATCGTGCTGAATACCGGTGATGTAATAATAGCCGTAAAGATTTCCGGCATTTACATATATTTTGTCGCCTTTCCTTAGGAAAGGTAAATCGGGAGCCTGTATACTTGTGGCTCTTCGTGGCTTTCCTTGCTCATCAAGGATATCTTTTGCAGATGATTTTGCGGATGCAAGCGTATCATCCTGTTCACGGTGAAATATTCTCTGCAGTACACCAAATTCCGTCCTGCCGTCTACAATTGCTTCAACAGGAGATCGTCCTTCGCTATCCTCGGCTCCTACTATCTTGACCCTTGTAACCAGGTCTTCAATGTCCTGCCGATCGCTTGTAACTATCGTGTTATTATCTGCTGCAAAATGGTATACAAGCCTGTTGGAGCCTCTCGGTATTATTTCAACCTTTCCATTACTGCTTCTGACTATGAACTTACCCGCACCTTTTTTCTTCGCATCGTCCAGCACCTCAAGAACCATGGCAGCCAGTGTCTGTGATTTGAATACCTTTTTAGCCATTGCAATGTCAGGCCCTTCATATTTTGCCACTGGCACACCCCAATCCTCAAATATGTCCAGTATAATGCTTTTACTGCTGGTTCCTGCAGAATAGTACCTGTTGTCATCGGATTTCCGAAGGTAAATCAGGTTATCGTATGCTGTAATGTTCAGGTCTTTTTTTGCTGAACTTCTATAATCCCAGTTAAAAATGGTACCCTGGAATATTTCTTCGGTTCCGGTACCCCAGTTTGATGTAATAAAAACCTTGCTTCCCAGAGCCGCAAGCTGTGTTATATATGTTCCTTCAACCGCTATGTTGTGTAGAGTGGCCTGCATCCTTACAGCAAGCTCTCCCGGATTTTCCTCCCACGAGAGAGCCTGCTGCAGTTCGGCCATCATATATTTTCTGCCCTGGGAATTAAGTAGCACAAATTCATAGCTTATATCCTTCAGGTCTATCATGGCACCACCTCATCATACCGGGAGCTTTAAAACCTGACCGGCGTAAATAATGTTCGGGTCTTTTAGGGGCGGCTTGTTTAATTCAAATATTTCAGGATACCTTGACCCTTTACCAAGCTCCTTTTGCGCTATTTTCCACAAGGAATCCCCCGGCTTGACAATGTAGGTCGGCTGTTTTGGCGGAGCCGGTCTTGATACTGTCTTTGTATTTTCTGAAGATTGCGGCTTATTTTGCCATTCATCCACTGTATAGACTTTAATTTCTACTGCCTGGGTGAACGTGATCCTGTAGTCACAGTCTCCAAATCCACTTCCCCATACCGGCTCGAACGTTTCAATGTATACGTCCATATTTATTGGGGTTTCGGTTATTAAGAGCTGCAGTTTTGTACCTGTCTCCTTGTATTTTTTTAACAGATTGTGTATTTCAATAGGGCTGCTCCAGGTTTTCACAAACGACATATTTTTGCGTGGCTCTCCCGGAAGCTTCCCTTCCCAGGAGACAACATCAAGCTTGTTTCCTTTCGGGAGCTTGACTTCACCAAGGTGCATTATATCATAGGTTACCATGTTGGCTCCTGTACTTACCGTTACCATTTCCGGATTCATAGGAAAGTGTATTCTTGTATTTGTCTTAGGTTCTGTTACATAAAAATCCATTAAAACCACCCCTAATCAGGCATATTCTGAAATACACCGCTCAATTTGCTTGCAATTTCACTGCTCAGCTCATCTGCAAGCTCATCCTGATTTTCCCGTATAACTGCAATTATTTCATCTGCATTCGCTGCAGCCTTGATATCATACGTCGGGCTGCTTTGAACCTGGACTTTTAATGTTATTCCCTGTTTTCCTGCAAAGGGTACCTTATATGGGACGGGTGCATTCACATAGTCCACTTTGGTTGGTTCTTCATTTGTGTCTGGAAATGTCCTGAGTGCATCTTTCAGGTTTCCTAAGATGCCCACATTGGCATACGGCCCTATTTCATCTGCAGCATAATCTGCATTAGAAAAAGCCATTCTGCTCAAATTGAATCCAAAGATGCCGCCAACTTGGTTCCAAAGGTCGATACCCCGGCTGCGCCTGGAAGAGGAAAGGGGAATAATTGCTTCCGGCCCCGCCTCGGCAACCAGTCCGATATGCGGTCGGTGTAGTATACCGCCGGTTGCGTGAGGCGATATGCTGTTAGTATCAGGATAATATCCGCTTTGTATGCTTTTATCCGGATTGCTTTCACTCATGTACCTGGCAAGTACGTCAATATTAATCTTTTTCTCTGTAGGTAGTTCTTTCATTTTGCGTTCCAGCTCGGATACTTTTCCAATGGCTTCAAGGAACCTTTGCTGTTCCGCTTCGCTTAACAAGTAATATTTTTGTGCCTGCTCTTCAAGTGTACCGCCAAGGTCAAATTCTATAAGCTTTTTCTGAGCTTCATATAAGCTGCTGTATTGGTCTCTTAACTGTGCAAGCTGTTCATCTTCTTTCAGCAGGGCATCAATAACTTTCAACCTTTCTTCTTCAAAAGTTTTATCCTGCATTGCAAATGAAAATCCTGCCAATCCGCTGCCGCTGAAATCATATCCGAGCGTCCGTGCCACTTCATTGATCTTATCAAGCAAAGTCTGAACTCTTTCCGAATCCTTTTCCCAATCATATCCTTCCTTATGCCTGTCCTGGAATAATTTCATCATTTCAAGCTCGTAGGTTTTAAATTGAGATATGGCCTTCTCTAGGGCATCCTTTTCTTCTTGCAACTTGTTCATTCTATCTTTTGCAGCTCTGAACCGGTCTTCGATCTTTGCAAAGTTCATCTCTCCTGTAGCGACTTCCTGCTCTAATTTCAGTTTTGCCGATTGCCTGTCTGCTTCGGTTATGTCCTTTAATAAATTTAGTTTTTCCTTCAGTTTCCCATTTTCAATGTCGTACTGCGTTATAAGGCCGGGATATATTCCTGCCAGGCTTTCTATTACTGCCTGAAGCTTGTTTTGGGCTTCCGCCATTTCTTCGGTAGTGCCTTTACCCTCAATGATAAATTGGTTAAGACGGTTGTATTCATCGGAAAGCCTTTTTGTGCTGTATGCCTTATCGGCCATATTCTGGTATTCATTGGCTGCAGATCTCAAATCCCTTGCTGTTTTTTCAATTTTTCCACTGCCGTCGATCCATCCCGAAATCGTTTTTCCAAGCTTTCCTCCAAAAAATAATGCTCCGAGTCCACCTATCCCCGCTCCAATAGCGGTACCCAGTCCCGGTAATATTGCAGTGCCTATGGCGGCACCTAATGCTACCATGGCAGCCTTTGAACCACCACTTGCATATGCAGTCCGCCTTTCTTTTTCATTGCGAGTATTTACCGCATATGCAAGGTCGTTGATTGCTGAAAAAGCTCCCAATGCACCGGCAGCCCAACCAGCAGTTGTTGCCAAGCCTGCAGCGGTTATGCTTCCGGCTGCGGTTGCCGCAGCTGTGCCAGCGCTTGCTGCGGCTGTCCCTGCCCCGGTTGTTGCTGCAGTACCGGCTGCTCCGCCTATTCCTGAAAAAAGTTTTGTTGCACCTCCTAATACCTTAAATCCGCCAAGCTTTGCGAACACTCCACCAATCAGCAAAGTCGATAGCCATGCCGTTTTTGACGGGCTTTCTCCTCCAGGAAGCAAGGTTGCCGCATCCTTAAATATTCCCTTTAATGCGTTCAATATTGCTTTTCCGACCTTTTTGCCCTCAAATCCTTTGATAAACCCTTCAGCAAAAGTCATACCTATGTTCAAGCCATCATCCATAGCCGAACTTTTTAAACTCAGTCCCAATAAGCCAAGTATTCCTGATTTCAAAGCATTACCTAATCCTTGGCCTACTTGAGCGGCTTTTCCCATAAGCCATGTTTTCCCTTTACCGTTCCACCATTCCTGGAATGGTTCTACAATCACCATATCCCAGGCAAGTTTTGCCTTTTCTCCGAAAGTTTTTGCCGCCTTCCATTCTGCGCTATTTACCAAACCAAAAATAGACTCTCTCCATTTCTCGACCTTGCTAATTATCCAATCTGATATATTTCGGCCCGCTGACTTAATAGCCTCTCCCCATTTTGTAATTTTGTCCTGGTTAATATCGATCCAATCAACAAGCTTCGTTAAAAGCGGGGTTATGCCTTCCCTGAGGCCATCACCCCATCTCCTTATGATTTTATTGCTAAAGGTATCCTTAATGGTTGACAAGAGACCTTTTAACGTCCTGCTTTGCTTTTGCATCATGCCCCCGAATCGCTCTTCCATACCTTCAAGCAATGCCTGTATTGCTCTGCCTGCTTCGATCCCTTCCTGCCCGATATCCGCAACTTGTTCCTGGGTAAGCCCGAGCTTCTGCATCAATATTTCAGCTGCCGGCACTCCAAGCTCTTGTAGCTGCAGCATTTCCTGGGTCATTACGCGGCCCTTGGCCTGCATCTGGCCCAACGCCCGGACAATCCTCTCTATTCCTTCACTGCCTGCTCCTAGTCCGGAAGATGTATCGCCAATAGTTTCAAGCATTGGGAGTACCTTTTCTATATTAAACCCAAATGCCTGCATTAATTTTGCGCTATCGGCCAATTCCGGAAACTCGAACGGCGTCCTGTTCGCAAAATCCTCTGCTTCGGCCAGAAACTTTGTTGCCTTTTCTGCGGACTTTAGCATAGTCTCAAATGCGATTTGTGTCTGCTCAAAATCTCCGGACATATCCAACGGCTTGACGAAACCGCCCCATACTCCCGCACCGGCGGTCAGCAATCCAACAACGGATGTTGCTAGCCTGAATACTGCCTGCAGCGGTTTTGTCGCAAGGTCTAATACGCGGACAGTGAACCGGAATGTCTTTCCGGCCAATCCCCAGGCTTTCCTGCCCACAGAGTCAAGAACAGCAGAAGCTTTGTCTATGGCTGAAGCTACAAGCCGGAGCCTGGTTTTGTTCATGCTGTTTATTTGCTTCTTCGTGCGGTCTATGCTGAGCTCAAATTTGCTGACTTTTGCCTGTGCCTGCCCGAGTGCCGGTTCCGTATTGTCGGATACGTTTATCGGTATTTCAATCCTGTAGACCTGTTCAGCCATCAGCCATTCACTCCTTTCATTTTCTCCAAAGCCTCCACTTCGGCTTCAATGGTAACTTCCATTGAAGCCTTGCAAAAGGCTATTATCCCGGGTGGCTTGGACAGTATTTCATCCGGTGTCCTGCCGGTCCTTTGGAATATATAATGCAATATTGTAGCCTGACCTCCGGCCTTTATGAGTTTTTTGCGACTTCCTCCATGCTGGAATCGTACCCGGAGATCTTATCAATAATCTCTACAATTTTATCCTTCTCTCCGGCAAACAGGACTTTATCTATCAGGTCTATGCCGTTTAACACCCTAAGCTCCTTCCATGCATCTTTATTGTCCCATATCTTTTCTCTGTCCTCTTTGATAGTCGCCGTATATATTAATGCACTACGGTATCTTACTGTGTCGGTTTCCTCGGGCAGCTTCAATCCCCCGAAGCCCTTATTTCGAACATATCTAGTATATTTGTCTCTGCATGCGTTATATTCATCCTCGCCTAACGGCCTTACCCTGAAGCTGAATAGGATATTACCTTTCCTTGAAATATCGACCCTTGCGAAATTGCTTTCATCCTGTCTGCCTTCCGCTGCTTTCAACAATGCTGCAAGCAATGCGTTTTCGTTCACGAGATATTCTTCTTTTGTCGGTATATCCTGCGTCATGTCCTTTTCATCGAAATTATCCATTATACGGCACCTCCTAATAATTCTTGCAGATCCGGCGGCTCATTTACCCTAAACGACCATGCCCTGGTTATTATATCGCCTGGCTGTATGTTGGCAAGGTCGATGGAGCCGTCAGGCACGCATGCTCTAAATATCTGGCGGCTTGCCGTACCATCGTGGCCATTTATCTTGCCCTGGAAACCAAACTGCGGTTGCACTTTGTTTTTAAGGCCATCCATCAATTTTTTAAGCAGAACCACATCCTTTATCACGGTCTCGGTAAATGTTAGGGTGACTGTATATGATACCAATACTGCCACGCTTAAAAGCTCACCTGCAGGCTGATAGTCCGTATTGGTTATATTAACCTGAGCCTGGAAGGTATTTACCTGGGCAAGGTAAGTTCCGTCCTCGGCATACAGTTCGCCATCTTTTCCCGTCAATATATACCGTGGATCAAGTTTCTCTTTCATTTATCATTCACCTCCGTCAAGTTGTAGTTTCAGGGGCGAACCTGAACCCGCATGAAAGGTATAGTTTTTCCCCGCTGTCTATATCGTCAACAGCCAATTTGAACCATGCGCTGTCTCCCACAGGCGGATTTTCCGGATCTTCATATACAATTCCTCCAGGGAGCAGCGCTCCTTCATAAATCATTTTATTTACGACACCTTGGGCTGCGCTCACAAGCGTGGCTCTGCCATCTGGATCGTTATCCACTTTCCCGATCAGGTCGTCCCATGCTGCAGACACTCTTTCCATCAGGCTGAACCTTGTCCTTACTCTTCGTATTTTTTTCCATCCTGCATCCTGGTTGCTATCCGGCGAAACAAGAGTATTTATGCCATACTCTATCTGTACCTGCCCCTTGCTATTTGTTGTGAATACGATGGCCCCGGACTGTATGGCCTGTTCAATCTGTGGGTTGGTGAGCGTTTCCGTAAGTGCATTGGCTCTCTTGACTATAGCATGCGTTAGGCTGCTTGTGACTGCCGCCGACGCAACCATCCCGGCTACCCTTGCCGCAGCCTTGTATCCCTCATAGAAATTTCCATCCGCATCCTTGAATCCGTTCAGTACGTATAAGATGGCATAATCATTGAATGCCGCAGCGTTTTCTTTCCTTGTAGAGAAATCTACCGTGGTTGGCTCGCCTATGACGCCCAGCACAAATTTACCATCAGACAGGATCCTGTCTATGTATCCTTGCACCAGCGCATGTACTGCCGTATCTTCCGTATCGACCGCAAGCACGTTCCATGGCTGTGACTCCAGTAAAACAAAAGCTTCCGAATAGTCTTGGCTTGTTATTGTCGGATTTGCCCCACCGGTCAGAGGCTGCTGGTTGAGCGCCTCCAAAATACCATTCCCGTTTGCCAGCTTTGATGCTGTTATCCAATCGCTGCCGTCAGCAGTAATTGCCGCAATAAGCGCATCCACTTCGGCACCACCTTTGTCAAACATGAATTTCTGTCTGAACACAACGCCGTCATATACCAACAATTCCCTTTTTGAACTATCCGTAAGGCTGTCCCTTAGCGTAAGTTTCAGTGGTTTTGTGCCCTCATATTTGGCTGTTATGCTAATAACACTCACAGGTTCGACAGCAGTATCCCGAATTGTATATATTCCTTTGGTCCCTCCGGTCCCTAATCTTACTCCTTTTATGGCTGAAGCTCCACCGTTTAATATTTCCGTCATTATATCCGTAGTCAATGCTGAGCCATAGAGCCTATCCTTATTGTCCGCTGTTATATCTGACACAACCCCGAGCGGTCCCCAATCGGCTTTGAACACAGCGGCACATATACCTTGCTGCAATATCGCCTCGGGTGTTCTTCCGGTGTTTTCATACCGGATATATGCTCCTGGCCTTATTTTTTGTTCTCCGACCGCAAAAAATGCTCCCATCTGTTACCTGACCTCCTTTTTCATGAATTTTTCAATTGCAGTTTTTGCCTCGTCCTTTGTCATTTCCGACTTGCCTGCCATCTTTACAGCTGCGGCCACAACCTCGGGTTTAACCCCGAATACGATCTCTGCCGCCGCTATTAATTCATCCTTGTTGTAAACGCTGGCAGGCTGTTCCTTGTTTTCCGATTTGCCTCTCAATCAAATCACCTCCGCATTATGGCAGCGGTCCGCTTGTATAAATATTTTCAATAAGTTCCGCTGCCGGTTTTGATACTAATATGCCGTACTTGACGGTAAGTTTTATTTGGCCGTTTTTTAAATGATCCGCCTGGCTGTCGGCAGATACCGTCTGAAAGAATAAGGGAGAGCCGTCGGTTAAATAAGTCCTTGCATCCAGTGCTATCCTTTCAGTAATCTTTTTTACCCATAAAAACCTGCTTGCAGAAGACGGAGCAAGTATATGCCCCATTATTACAGCCTCCATCCAGATTACTGCAGCCCATCTTTCAAGGACACGTATGTCTGCAAGCCTCCAGTAAACCGCCGGTGTCGTATCGGTAAGTGCCCATGTGGACGGATCAAGCTGCAGCTCAGGGAAAACATTGTTTGTCCAGTTGTGTACTGCAGCAACCGGATCAGGCTCTATTGTCATCTGACTGGGGAAGGTGAGTACGGCAAATTTAAGCCTTCTTGTTATGATATCCCAGTCCTCATCCACGTCATCTTCTCCGGACGGGCCGGTATAGATGCAGGTGAAAGCTTCACCGCCTGCCGTAACAATAAGCTGCCTGTCTAGTGCTGATATAACCTTTTTTGCAAGCTCATCAACCTTCTGGAAGGTAGTGCGGCTTACACATGGAAATATTTCGATGGTAGTATTTCCGCCAACCCATGTATCGCTTAAATTTTCCGTACCCTGAAATATCACAAGGTATGGTTTTTCGGTATCCTTGCCTGCAGCATGCGGTTCATAAGCACGGCCATCTATGTCCGAAATTGCATCAATAAGCTTCTGCCTTATCTCCGATCGCATAATCAATCCCTCCAAACTTCTCGTACATCCTTCTCGATTTCTGCAATATGTCTTTCGATCGTCGGCTGAAGAATAGCTCTCGGTTTCATGCCTTTAACCTGCTTGATAGGGTGGGAAAGCCCCTCCAAGTTTCTTACCGGTTTTATTGGTTTTTTCTTTGGGCCATATATTCCAGTACCGGTTTCCAGGTAAGTACCGTATTCCTTGCCATGGGAAAGGTACAGTATAAACCGGTCGCCTTCATCCTCGACTCCGGAATGAAGCCCCTGCCTTGCCTGAGATGTCCTATCTTTCCAGGGAGCATTCAGTTTTGCATACCCCTTAAGTTCTCCGGCCCAGTGGTCAAGAAGCATATGCAGTTCGCCTTTTTTTCTCCTGATATAGTCCTGCACGTCCCTTTTGATGTCCATCAAACCACCTTCTCGATATCTGCCTGGTAACCGGCAATTTGTCCCATGACCACCTGGGGATAAACCGCTGTTATCCTGAAATGCCCTAGCCCGGTCACATCAAATTCGTCACTGACGTTCGGGCCTGCTTTTATATCCGCCTGGTAGTTGGCCAGAAGGCCCCATCCTTCATCAACCTGCTTGGTACCTGCAATATCGCTGACCTCTTTCGGATACCTTTGTCCTTTTGGGAATATCCGCACGGAAAAAGGGCCTGCCTGAGTCTTTACTTCCTCAAAGTGGCCCTCTGTTTCAACTTTTTCCGTGCGGGAAATTGTTATGACTAGAGGGTTCTGCGCTATGTTCCATTGTATCTGCTTCCTGCGCCATGCGATATAATCCATGTCACAGCACCTCCGGTTTGGAAATCTTCAGGATTAGACCGCTGCTGGTTCCTTTGGCCATGCCGGCGTATTGCTCGGCCATTGCCAAAGCGTGAGCCAGCTGATCTTTCAGTGACGTCAGATCATATTTTTCCTGGCCCATACTGTAGCTTTCGGTTTTTTCCTGAAGCATCCCGGCTTTCATCGTCCAGCCTGCTGAAGCAGCTTCGTAAATATTGGAATTCTCCTTCAGAAGGTCATCAATCTCGGAATCCAGGAAATTTGTGTCTGCTTCACTTCCTCCTGCCGGAATTATTTCGTTTAGTAGCTTTCTTAGCCTTGTTCTTAGCTCCGTTGTCGGGGTCATCTTTCATCACCGCCTTGAACTTCTGACATTCGTGCTCGGTTGTGGCCATTTCCTTGGACCATTTTCTCGCAGGTATGTCCGGATGACACTTCATTGCCAGCATCAGTGATAAATCTGTGCCTGGTTTCCATGGATACCAGGCACAATTTATACATTTATTCATCTAATTCACCAACCTTATGCGGGCAGTGTAATTTCTTCAACGGCATTTGCAGGGGAAGCAACCACACCGCGCCTTGCTCTTCCGACAACGGCGTTTTCGACCAGCCTCTTCAGATCGCCGCCGGTCGCATCGACCCTTAAGTCATGCTTCACAAGCTCTCTGAAATACTTTTGGCCTTCAATCAGATACGCCTTGTTTGCATCGACTCCGGGATAATCATATGTTTTTTCACCAACCGCTATGCTCCAGCCGTCATAGAATATGAGAGTGTCTATCTGGCTGATTGCCGGGTAGACGGTTCCACCGATCTGCATCCGCTGCAGGCACTCCTCGATGTCCCATCTTCTGCTTGAATGCGCAAGCAGTATGTTGGGTTTCCTGGGAGCCTTTGTGTCGGTGTTTTTATCCTGGGATGCATGAATCAATGCAGCCTTGATTGTGTTTCTCATCTTCTCAAGGAGCGTGCTGCCGCTGATGTCTGCTGCAGTTTTGTTTTTGGCGGCATAGTTGTAGCTGATGATAGGGTAGAGGTGAATGTGATTCAAGAGGGCATTGTATGCTTCACCCATTGATCTGTTCGCCTCTGCCATTTCCCAGGTCTTATCGTACAATACCATATCTTCCGTCCATTCAAGCCCTGCTGCATATGTTATGATCGGCACCGTGTCCTTTGCTCCGACCTTCCTGGAACCGAATTTCACACCCTCAAGCTCCATGTGCTGCAAAAATACCACCTGGGCATTTGTGAACGGACTGATGTCCACATGCTCGGAAAAGTTTGCGTCTTCCACTTTCCTGTAAATCGGAGTATAGAGGAGGGGAACCCCTTCTCTTCCAAGCTCAAGGTCAATAACCGATTTCCGAATCAGGTCGTCAAGCCCTGCAGGTGTGGTTATCATCTCACCAATCGGTTTGCGGAGATCGTAAACTACCATTTCTCCGTTTACAATCTTCTTTGTCACTGTCCTTATTTCGCCGTTTACACTGTATGGAACGGCCACTTCAATGTTCCTTGAACGCCTCTCGGCTATAAGCGTTTCAACGCTATATATCTTCAACATTTACTGCACCTCCATTAATGCGCCTGTATTTGCGGTCCGAGTATGAACCATATTACATTATTGGCATCCTTTGCATCGGTTACCCTTCCGACAGCCCTGTTTTGAGGATTTCCGCTTGCATCCGGATTTGCCTGGGTTGTCAAAAGTTTTGTCGCATCATTCCAGTATACCGCATCACCCTTGTCAAAGGCATCATCTACGGTAATCTGGCTTGTTTCATACTCGGCCTGGTCGATTTCAAGCACTACTTCGGCAGTTGTGCTTTCATCCGTGGTAACCGACTGGACGGCCATGCCGAAAAATCCGTCCAACAGGTAAAACTTACCCTGCTCAATTGTTGTGCTGACCGGTACGGTTACCTTTACCGATGCAGCTCCTGAAACCTTTCTTCCCATTTGTCACGCCTCCTTAATAATAGATTTTTACCGATTTGCCCGTAGTTGTTGGAATCTGGCTTAACACCTTCGGCCCGGGCTGCTCTGAAAGTTTATTGCTTACAATGCCCTGCCGGGTTATGGCCTTTGCTTCAAACTTTCCGCCTTGGCCATTGCTCACAAAAGACTGTGACTGAGGATTAAACCTGACCAGTGAACTCATATGGACACCGTCCTTGCTTTCAGCATGCCGCCTTTGTTTTTGTCACCTGCATTTGATGTTCCAATGCCTGCAGGCTTATCGATATGGAGCTTGTTGAAAGTATCCTTCAATGTCTCATCGGCAAGAATCTTATCGATTTCTCCTGCAATCTGTTCCTTTGTCGCATTCTCGGGAACGATGAGCATTTTCTTTACAAGGCTTTGGGCCATTTCGCCGGTAACCCTTTCCTTCACAACATCATCGATGAGTTTTGCATGTCCGGCCTTACGCTTTTCTTCCAATGCAGCTGCAGCTTCCTTGGCAACGGCAAGTATGTCCATCTCGCCGGATACCTTAAGAGCTTCCTTAAGCTTGCCCAGGGTATCCAGAGAGCATGTAACTTCATTAAGCCATTTTGCATCCATTTCACCGGCGACCTGCTGCACGGTCAGTCCCATTTCACCCATGATCTGTGCCACTGTGACTTCCTTGTTAATCCTCATAGCATTCAATTTTGCCATTATTTCCTTCCATGTCATGTCTGTATTCGCACCTCCTGTTATTTCTTCCATCTCTCCAATGGAAACGATTTTTGTGGGCATCCCTGCCCGGCCCAGCGGAGTCCAGTCAATGCTAAGCGGCATATAATCCACTACATTTGTTTCTCCTGCAATCTGCTGAAGCTTGGGTATGCCAAATATGCTGACTGTTTTTACAACCTTTCCTTTGATCCACCTTTTAAGGTCAGCTGCGGACTTATCTATAACTCCTCTAAAATATGCCTTGCCATCCTTCCATATTGCCCCCACCCAATGTGTAACCGGATCAGGAAACTGATGGTCCACGTCCTCTGCTTTTTGATGCCCCAGGAATCCCGGCAGACCTTGACTCATTACCTCGCCGACAATTTTCTGCAGAGCTGCAGGCTGATAGTTCCATCCGCGCTTTGACTTTCCGGTCGGGACTTCGACCACCACCTCCATTGGCTCAGTGTCTCCAGCCTTTAGCGCATTCACATCGACACCTGGTGCCAGGGGAATATCCTCCGGTTTCATTTCGCCGGTGATTACGGCATTGATTGATACCGTTTCTCCGGCTATCTGGCTCATTTCTCCGGTCGCATTCCTTATGCATTTATATTTGACCAAGTTTTTTCACCTCCCTTCAACATCCAACCCTGTTTTTGGCATAAAAAATAAAAGCCCTTTTGGACTCTTATTCTATCGGTTTAAATAGCGTTACAACGCGTTGCAACGGGGGTACAATGGATTTTTATGTATAAGTCTATATATAAACCATGCATAATATAAAATTAGGCTTAAAACGGCGTTTATTTTTCTACCTTGATTTCGAAGCTTACGTCATAGTTTCCCGAATTGATAGCATCATATGCTTTCTTATACTGCAAGATAATATCCTTTATGGCTGGCGGTATTATTTGACCGCAAGTACATGCCTGCCATTTAAACTGGTTTATCAAAGGCTGTGACAAGTCTATACGAAGCCCTATGCCGCAGCAGGGAAGAGTGACAGTTACATACCTGAGTTCGTTACTGTTGCATCTTACATATGCTTCTCCCATCTTTATGCACCTCGCTTTCACTTCAATATACACGTTTTTTGGACCTTATTCCGCGGTCTTCAAGCTCCTGCTCATTAAGTTTATACATATGTGATACAACCTCTTCTCCGACATCTGCCATTGTAATTTTTTTATCTCCGAAAATACTTTTTAGTGCCTCATCTAATTCCCTACGGTTTTTTGTTGCCAGTATGCGCCTTTTCTCATTTTCACTTATCATTCCTTCACCATCCTCTCAATGAACCGGTATAGCATCATATCCCTGGATTTAAGGTTCTCTGGGTCAATGAAGTATTCCCGGTACCCTTCGGCAAAATATTCTTTTAAAAGCTTTGTATTAAATATTGTACCATTTTCTGAAGGAATGAAATAGTCCCCCCGATAAACTTTTGCCTGCAGGTCTGAAACAAACTTGCTGATGCCTTCATGCTGCAGCATAATGAACCCTTCACTGTGCTGCAGGTTTATAATCAAATTGTCACGACTGATTTGCTTTAAGTCTATCCCTGCGTTAAGCACCTTTATGAACTCATCATCGTTGTATAGGTCAAGAATGTATGAAAGAGCATGACCTACCTCATGTATGACTTCACCGTATTCAGGTTCTTTTAGTATCCGGATTGACATATCGTCTGCATAAAATCCTGAAACTTTATTCCAACCGGTATTTATCTTAACTCCTTTCTCCTTAAGCATCTGTATATGTTTATATGGTATAAGCATGAGTTCAGTAACAATGGCCTGTATATCAGCCATGTCATTATATCCGGGGGAGAGATTGACCGTTTTCAATCCCTGGATTGCGCCATCAGTTATACCGTTATATGTCCGCTGGTACCATTTTTCAAGTCCGGGTTCGCTTTCCGGGTTATCCCTCCATCGTTTTAACCTTTTCTTGAAATCGTCGGAGCTCTCGTAAATTGTAACCAGGATGCACATTTCATTCGGATGCGCCGGATACTCCGGCACATTATCAGGCTGGTAAACGCCTGCTCCTAATCCCTCATCATTTCGGGCAAGGGCATCACATATATCGGTTGCCGGGTGCGACGGGCTAAGGACCCATTTTATCCCTTTGCAGCCCGGGCTGTTTTTTGCGGCTTCAATTGTTCCCTTTCCAAAAGCCTTTGTTGTTTCGGTCCTTGCGAGGCGCAGCGCTTCATAAGATAAATTGCCGGGTACCTTGCCATGCAGTCTGTCCATCAGCTCCGGGTAATCTTTTACAAGCGTCCTGGCATCTTCGTTCACATACTTTTCAAGGAGCCTTGCTGTTTTTACCGCGTCCATGCCCGTGGCAACCGATTCCTGGATAATTTCAGTTATGGCCTTCCTGGCGGTCTCTCCCTGTTTCCATATCCTGTCCGAAAGCTTTAAGCCGCCTTTTGTCTCATTCCAGCATGCTTTTACCGCATTCCTGTTAATCCGGAAGAATGACTGGTTGACTTTTGACATTTCAAGCCCTGAACCATCAAGCATTTTGAATGCTATAGCTTTTGAATATCCGGTCCCGGCATCCACGGCAGCGTCGATATATTTTCTCATATATTTTGACAAATTTTCATTAAGATTGCCTGCCTCGTATACCAGGAGTTTCTCCACCTGTTCAAGCTGGCTTTTACGGAGCGGGGAAGAGGCGGCATTGAGGGATTTTATCCTTGAAGCGACCCTTTCGGCCAGCCTGATATACAGGCTTTTGATTTCTATGTCCTGAACATGGCGTATGTTAATAAACTTCTTTCTTGCCTCCAGAGCATACTTTTTATATTCACCGGCGGCATCCTTCAGCTTGTCTATTTCATCACTCATCTGTTATGACACCTGCCCCAGCTCTTTGTCGATTTCCTCTTTCTGGCTTTCAAGGAACTGCCCGTCCTCAAGGCGCATCCTCATCAGCCTGGTCTTCATGATACGCTCGCGCTCCCCGGGAATTTCCGGGTCGTCGCTTATATAATCATTCATTGTTGTAATATACTGAGCCAGGAATTCTGTAGCGGCCTCAAGGCTTATGAAGCCTCCCTGGAGTGCGGTGTCAAGTGCTTTTGTTACCCTTTCAAGAACCTCGGCCACATCTTTTTCATCCCTGGGATCAACCTCATCCCATTCAAGCACAGTCGCATAGGTGCTGAATTTTTTAGCCTCTGCCTGGGCCGTCATCGCAAGAACTATACGCGCCAGGCGCTGCCAGCTTTCTGTAAAGTGCTCCCTTTTTCTTGCAATCCTTCTGACCAGGATTGGCATCTGTTCCTTGACCGAGCTCAGCGAGCTGGGAGTGTGCACTCCAAAAGCAAATTCAGGTGTTTCCGATGTATCGACGATGCAATAAAAAAGCAGCTTCAAAAGGGCAGCCGCATCCCCGGTTGCGCTTTTAACCTCAATAAAATTCGCATCTTCATCATCCTGGAACAGGAAAAACTCGTGTCCGTCCAGGCTGATGGTTCCACCTTCAGCTGCAAATTTCTGTGGGTCGGTTATACCGAAGTTGTTTGCCAGGAATGCGGCCAGGTTTTTTATCTTGAATTTAAGCCGTGGTGTGCTGTGCATCTTGCTGCCCTGTATTGCGTGGAGCAGTACATCGTGGTATGCCTTCATGAAAGGCTCTATCGGCTCCAGATCGGACTGGCCGAACTCTTTTGTCTCATCACCTTCATTCTTAAAGTGTACTATGGGGATAAAGCCCCATGGATTCACTTCCTCACCGACCGTTATGTCCGGAGGCACATCACCAATAACCCGAATAATTCTTTTTTGAGCTGTAATGCGCTGCACCACAGTGGCTCTTTTCTGATTTTCACTTTCATCAAGCCATGTATGGGCAGACTGCAGCACATATTCCCTGACATTGTTCGTTAACGGATTTCTGATGATATGTGTTACCTGTTCCGGAGGTATAATGTTGAATTTGAGCCTTACTTTAGATTCGGGATACAGGGCTGCATCCTCATGTTCCTCGCGGGTTATCCATACAAAACAGTCTCCATCCCTCAAAGCATTCCTATGTGTGCGCTGCATCTTTGAAACATTATCGCTGAAAAAGTCATCCAGGATTTCCTGCGCATCCTCATCTTTGCTCTTAAAACGCGGGACACCCATAAATCCTACTGTAGTATTTATGACAGGCTTTGCAAAGCCTGCACCCAATTTGTAATTATCGTCGGTGTTATCATAAAGCGCCCGGGCTTTAGCATAATCTACTCGACTGGAATCCAGTTTGTATGCATTCATGTATGTGCCGGTTTTAATGCCGAATATGGAGCTGAACATATTCCTTAGCTTTGAAATTTCACCGATAGCTTTTTCCAACCAGTTCACAGAATCACCCGCTTTCTTGTATGAATTGTGTAAACCTCCCTCATGATGTAAAATGGAATTGTCCAAAAACCAAAATTACATGAGGAGGGAGGTGATTACATATGGAAGACAATATTCTTATTTGCCCTTTTCAAAAAAGCAATATTAATCCAAAACTTGCACAAATACACAAGCAGTCATCTAAAGTTCCATGCAAAGAAGAATGTGCATTGGCAGTTAAACAGGATGATGGCTCAATCATTTGCTCCATCAAGCTTTTGGCCACCAAAAAGTGACTGCTCCATAATTTCACATTCGAGAATCTCTTTGATAGCCTCAATTTGATATAGATTGAGGCTTCTTTTTTTCAATACGTTCATCAAATCTTCAACCGTATTAAGAATAGTCTCTGCTTGCCAATCTGACATGGCGCAATCATCTTTTAGATACTGCTTATATGCTTTCCGTCTCTTGCTCGGCACAATGGGCTCTGCCTGAACCTTATCGCCCGATGATATATTCAGCTCCGGCAGATCCGAAACACCTTTCAATTCTTCTAAATGCCTTTTTATGTTTTCCATTTATAAATACCTCCCGTTCCTGTTTATTGTAAATTCCTCCCTCCCGGTGTAAAATGGTATTGTCCAAAAACCAAATCTACATGAGGAGGGAGGTCTTATGATGGATTTTAAAGAGATAGAAAAAAATCTGCGAAGTAAATGTAAAGTTGATAACAATTCAGGTGTTGGCAAACTTGCAAATGTATTCCTTGATATTGCAATTGATGTATCTGTTAAAGCTCTTAAAGAGTATTATGAGCAGATGCAACACCTTCAAAACAAGTACCCAACTGATCAGCAATAATCCCTGCGATCTCTTTTGCAAGCTCATCAGGCTGGACTTTAGCTTCAAGTTCAGCCAATTTCCTTTCTACTTCTGTCAACCTGGCAGCCAAATCTTTCGAGCTCACCTTCACTTAAATCACTCCCCCGTTTATTGTAAATTCCTCCCTCATGTTGTAAAATGGAAGTGCCAACAATCCAAAATATCGACAGGAGGGAGGTGTTTTGCTTGAAATATCCTAATGTCATTTATACATATCCCAGTTATTGTTCTGAGATTGATGATTATGTCACTTTGCACATCGAATGCAATCAATACCCAGCAGCAGGCACATCCAAGATTTTTTTAATACCGAATTCATTTAAATGCGAACTTGATTCATCAAATGATTTTCACAATTGTTCTAAAGCCAGCGGCTGTCCTGTTTACCGGCGTGCAGAAAAGATTATCTATGACAACCAATCCCAGGGCTAATAATTACTCCTGTGATTTCAGAAAGCTTTCTGAATTTGGCCCACCAGTTAATTACATATTCATTTGCTCGGGATGGGTGAGGATGGCATTTGCTCTCATATTTACAAAACATGCAGGGCAATGCGTCCTGATCAATTTTATATTGCGCCCTGAAAAACTCGCGTCCGACAGATATACAAACGCTTTTTATAGGCTCATGCATATAATGCCCTTCAGGTACTTTTTGACTTTCAAGAACATCCTTCAGCTTACAAAGCCCTATATTGAAATACTCATTTTCTCTGCCAGGCTGTGTTTCATCCAGTATGAATTCTGCCTGCTGTTTTTTTACATATGCCTGGATATGCATGGCTATGCAGTACAATTCCTTGTCTGTCAAAGTATCAGGCTTTTCATTGTCAAATTTTTCTCCGATTTGCTTTGAAAGTACTTCAGCCAGGTTATCCTTATCGTAATTATCACTCAGGTACGTTTGGTACTTTTCGCGTCTTTCCATCTCCATGCTGTTCACTTCCATTTCGTTTATTGATATACCTTCATGCTTCGAATAACTTTCAATTGCCATTCGTCAAATATAACCCCCTTTCCAACCCCCTTAGTCACAAACTCGACGGCCATCCTTGCGGAATTGATTGCCATGCCAAAGTGGTTCGGGACATTCTTTTTGTATCTTATCTTTTTGTCCTCACCTTCACCGATTTCTTCTTTTACCAGTTTCTTCAGGTGGGACTTTATCGTGCTGATGATTTTTTCCTCGTCCGGATTCCTTGGTTATTGTAAATTCCTCCCTCATGTTGTAAAATGGAAGTGCCAACAAACCAAAATCACAACAGGAGGGAGGTGTGTTTATTTTGTCAGATTACAATACAGAGATTCAGCAGATTCTTGGATTAGGCAACCGCCATAAACGATTAAAAAGCACGTTAGAATCCGAACGTGAAGCGTTTATAAGGCAAATGGATTCCTATTTTAAAACAATAGAGAATGAATTAAATATCATCAAGGAAAAACTGCCTAATTCACAAATTAATAAAAAATTACCTGCTGAAAGCGGAGCATCCAGTAAAATTGCTTTGATTACTTATAGCATTTCACCAAATTATGATAATGGCTGTGCTCTTAATGCCCAGATTGGATTTGCCATAGGCAACCAAAATGGTGTTGTGAAAAAAGCTTATTCATATTTTATTGGTGAAGGAAGCCTGGATGCTGAAACCATTCTCAAATCCGGTAAAGAGTTACGCCTTGTAGAGGATGCCTTAAAGAAATTCCTCTATGAATATCACAAATCTTGCACACCCTATTTTTAGTAACGGAATAACTCTTTAAGCTTATCGACCATATCGATTATCGTATTTCCTATACAAGCTATCTCATGATCTGTAGCAGGAAGTATTTCTCCGTTATCTAACCATGCTTCTACGGTTACCTTCACATTAATATTTCCTGCTTCTTTTCCTTTCTTTTTCTGCTGAAGTTCACACTTTATAGGGAACAATAAACCATTTTTCATTTTTGCACCTCCGAATTTCATTTATTGATATACCTTCATGCTTCGAATAACTTTCAATTGCCATTCGTCAAATATAACCCCCTTTCCAACCCCCTTAGTCACAAACTCGACGGCCATCCTTGCGGAGTTGATTGCCATGCCGAAATGGTTCGGCACATTCCTTTTGTACCGTATTATCTTGCTTTCACCTTCGCCGATCTCTTCCTTTACAAGTTTCTTGAGATGGGATTTGACCGTACTGATAATCTTTTCCTCATCTGTATTCCTTGGTTTCGGCAATAAGGCAAGGGGAGGGGTACAGGCAAAAAGGTCTGTTGTTTCATCCAAGGACTCATCTCTATCGACCGTTATTTTCCTGACTTCCTTTTCGTCCTTTCCCTCAGTTCCTTCTTTCATTTCGGACCCGCTGAAGTATTGAATATATCCGGTAGCCTTTCTAAGGCTGCGCACAACCTTTTTGCTTTCGGTCTTATATGGCATTGCATCAATAATAAGGCAGCCGACGTTGAATTTCTTTTCAATTTGTTCAACTAAAGATCCAAGATCTTCTACATCTATCTCCCAGAAGTGCAGGAGCCTTATACCGTCCTCATACGGTTCAGCTACCGCAACATGAGCATTATCACCCATATCAATCCCTACACCGGTCTGTCTTGCGCTATAATCAGTAAAGAAATAGTCACTGGCAGCTTCCACACGTTTTAAAACCTCACTGGATACCGGCTGCATGTTGCCACTGTCCGGAAGAGCCAGAACACTTCTTCGGAATTGTGCTCTTTTGCTCGGTTTATCCTGGACCCGGCCCCAGCGGTTCCATATGAGCTGCAAGTTTGCTCCCGGAACAATTAACTGTGGTACTCTATACCCAAGCCGGTCTTTGCTCCTGTCCGGATGCTCAGGAACCCATTTTCCTGCAGTTACATCAAGTTTTTTCCCACACTTTATACAAACAAGGCTAACTTCGCCTCCCTTCTTTACAAAACACTCGGGAAATTCATCCTCAACCGTCGAATAATGCCCACAGCCGGAGCACTTGATAAGCCATTTCCTCATGTCGCTCAACTGGAAAAGGTCGTCGATGCCGTCTTCTTCATAAAGTGCAACGGAGAAATATTTCTGCCATCCCAGTGAGCCGGGTGCGGATATACGGTCCTGTGCAAGGTCCATGTTTTCCTGGTTGATTAAGGCCACTTCATCAAAAACAATCTCATCTGCCGGAATGGATATGGCACCGGTCTTGGATACCAGGCCGAGTATATACAGGAAGTATGAATCTATTTCCTTAAGGCCTGGCTGGTCGGTTCCATTTAACCTTCCCTTAAGATACTGGCTTCGGTTAATATATGGATCAAACCTTGTCTTGCCAAATCTTTCGGCCATTCTGTCCGTAGGAAGGTAATATATTACATTCCGTTTTAGCACATCTACCATATAAAGGACGTGTGCTATCGCCAACGTTGAGAATCCGGTCTGTGCGCCTTTCTCTATTGTTATATGCGGATGGCTGTTATATATGCTGACGATTTCCTCCATAAACGGCCTTTCTATAGGATCGTAAGCCTGCTTATTGTCTAATATGAAATTTTGCCGGCTGTATTGAATAAAGTCTGCTGTCTTTATTTTCTGTCTTTCTATTTCATCTATGGCTTTTTTTATTTCAAGGATGCTTTTGACTTTTTTGTTTTGATCTTTTAACATAAAAAATTCCTCCTTACCGGGGGAACGAAAATTTAAAAATCATATTTTCATAATTTGCCCGTAAATGCCCTTAAATCCGTTTTAAATTTTTGGACGTATCCAGATATTACTTTCAGTTTTTAAATGGTTATTAAATGAAATTAAATGGGTTTTAAATGGTATCTGAAAAATAGGTAAGCTTCGCCGTCCGGATTTTTTTAAATTCGGCTTGTCACTTCTCCGTATAACCTCCTAAACCTGACACACGACGAGTCAGTATGTCAGACTTCGGATTTTTTAATAACGTTTATCGGAAGGTCCACACATCTTGGTTCACCCATAAAACTAATATCAACCTTTGCTCTAAACCTTCTGGCGTCCAATTTAACAATCCTACCTTCAAGCCCCTGTAGAGGTCCGGACACCACTATAATTTTACTGCCTTCTACAAACACTTCTGATAATCCAAGAGGATCACCGTCTTGTGTCAATCTCAATATGAGGTTTACTTCATTTTCCATGATTGGGATAGGACCCTTATCGTCACCCAGGAGCTTTATTACCCCTGGTATCGGCCTTATCCGGTAATATATATTTGCATCCATTTCAGTTTCAGTTATTACAAAGACATAGCCCGGGAATATAATCCTTAAAACATCTTGCCACTTTCCTTGTTTTAATTCCCTCATGCGCTTCATTGGAACAATGCATTTTATGCCTTGTTCCTGGATAAACTTTCTGATGCCATCTTCCTTGCCTGTCATTACTTGTGCTACATACCAGTTCATTTAGCACCTCCGGGGTATTGCAGGATTTAGCTTTCCTCAACAACATCAGGCTGTTTTTTTACTACATCATAGATCCTGTTATATAGATCCGGATGTTCTCTGCCAAGGGCATCGAACAATTTGTCCATGGCTGCCTGCATACCACTTTCTTCTTTGCTTTTAATAACATTGTCCGTACGTCTCTTGTAGGTTTTTGTTCTTGCCAGGCTGATAATTCCTTTAACCACATCTTCGATTTCCATAGCATCCCATTGATCTTCAGGAGTTGCTATGATTCTGTCGAGAAGTTTTTGAGCAGCTATAACCATAAGAACTTCAACATAATCAAGCTCAGGGTACCTGTTCATTGCTTCAGTAATCCTGCGCAAATTCTCCTGGTTCATTACTGCCATTTGAAGGTCTGCATTAAGGCGTCTGGCATATCTGTAAACTGCGCTTACTGACACTTCATATCCATGCTCCTTCAAAAATTCGTTTATATCCTGGTATGTATATTCCTGTGGCGTCATAATCATTTGCTCAACCGATGACCTAAGTTCAGGAGGTAGACTACCTATTTTACACCTTATACGTGTGCGTTTACCCATGTCATCAGCCCCTTAAATTTCTATAAGTTCATCCCTCTTCCGGAACATAAGCAGCTTTAGACCATCATTGGTAAGCCGTGCTTCCACTTCATCAAGGTCAAAATCGTATATTTCAACCATATCCTTTGATTCAATGCTTCTGACAGCAATAAAACCTCCCTGTTGCAGGTAGTCCAGCGAGAAATAGATATCGGTTTCATCCTTATCCTTGAATGCTACCATCAAGTCCGAAATTCTGAACCATCTCGAATTGAATACTGTGCCAATTGTTCTCACTAGAGCTCCATTGAGTTCTGAAAAGTCTTTTGCGGCAATCTCATCAATGATTTTCTTTTTGTTAATATTCATGCACGTAACCTCCCTTTAAAGTCCAACAAAATATCATAGACTTTATCCAGCTTCTTGCTGATTTCGCTAGTAGTCATAACAAAATCAGATTTCCTAACAAATTCGTCTCCGACTTTTTCTTTAAATTCATAAAACTCGCTTTTTAAACTATCAATCGCTTTGTTGAACATTTTGTTTGAGCTGTCGAGTTTTTCGTTCAAATCATCTATCCTCTTATTAGCAGTAACAATCTTCTGGTCAATAGCGTCTATAGAACGTTTTGTGAGGTAACCTATTATTCCGGTTATAATTCCGACTGCAGTTGGCAGCAGTATCCATAAGTTCATCTTTACACCTACTCTCCGCCGAAAAGTTGCAAAAATAAAAATCCAAGCATCTGTTATACTTGGATTTTAGCTTGATATAGGATTTAATGACACTTGTATTTTTACGTCGATTTTCTGAACTTAATTTCCGAATAAATTTATTTGTCCATTCATGGGTTGCTTACGCTTTTCTTTTATAATATCCTTGCATATATAACGTATGGTGGATACGCTTTTATTATATTTCGAAGCAAGTTCCCGAAAATTATACCCGGTAAATTCCTCTCGAATTTTATTTATCACCAAAGGCCGCTCTATTGTTGCAACCATTGGGATATACAGATTATCCCCGCCTGCTATTCTGGCGATCTTTTTAGCATTTTCCATGCCTATTTCATCGATAATCTGTGCGAACGTCCTTGAAACTTTATTTTTGCTAATATCATTTAATTTCTCCTGCCTCATTAACTTCACCACCTTTATACATCAAAACCCGTGTTTTGTCAATCATACGCAGAGCTTTGCTAACGCCGCTGAGTATGCCCTATAACCATATGATCATGCGCTGAAACCTCATATTGGATATCATTAAACCAAATGCTTAAAAGATAAGCGCACGCGGCTTCCTTATATTCATGCCCTAGTTCAAATGAGGACATTATTGCCTTAATATGCCTTAGTGCTTTATATGGATCTATGCCTTCTTTTGGGGCCCATCTTAATATTTCAATACCATAAAAGAACCAATCACTAATGAGTTTACTCCATTTATTTCTTTTCCCAATACCGAATTCATTAGGTATAGATTGCATTGGCGGCAATAATTCTGACAATTTTCCACCTAAAACTAAGTCCATATCAGTAACTTCTTGAACTTCAAACATATTTAACATCTCCTTTACATTTCTATTGCATAATATCGTTATGAATGAGCATCACAAATAAGCCGCATCATGAAATATAATATCAATACCCTTACCCTGCAATATCGATTGATGATAGTCCAGCTCATTGATTACCGCGACGATAGTATCAAAAGCGGACTTAAGCTTAAGAAAGCGGTGCAAATAGTTAAATGTTATGCCGAGCAATATTTTTATCTGAAGTTTTGTGAGCTTATCGATTACTTTTAGTCGCTTTTCTTTTTCCTTAATCTCATCAGACCAAACACCTTCATTTGCAAGTAACATCACCATATCAATGTCATCTATGAGAGCTAAAGCAGTGTTAAACCAAGCAACCCCTGATTTTCTATATTCATCATCAACGTAAAAATCTACGTCCTTCCAAGGCAAATTCCTGTCGAGCTGGCGTATAGCCTCCATTAACTCATTGTACATATCACCAGCAATATTCGCCATTTCATTGATTTGCTCTTCGTAAAAATCATAGTATTGGCTACCGCCCCTATAATTCCACTGATACTCCATGATTTTTGTAAGTTCTTTGTCGATAGACCAATAATCCAACGCATCTCCATTCATAAACCATCTTCCTCCTCCTTTAAAGTCCAAATAATGAACTTGGCTCTGGCGATACCCCGCCCCCTTATCGCGGCCCCGGGAAAATTACATTGGCGTTTACGACCACCTTGCACCTACCAATTACCGGCTATACTTCAACCCTTTTTAGCAGAGCCTATTTGTCCCTCATATAGAAATCTTCCTTTTCCGCTTTTCATTTTGCACCAGCTTTTTAACTATCTCTATCAGTTTAATGCCCTGGTCAAAAGTAACAAACCTGAACGGATCCTTTTCAAATGCTGATATATGAAGGTTTTTTTCGATTATGCCGCACAACCTTTTTGAAAGTCTTGCCTTTGAAGGTTCCACATCCAGTTCCGCAAGTCTATACATAAAATACCATACCTTCTTGACCTGGTCCGGTGTTATCATGCCCGGTCTGTGTGCCTGGTTGCTTGTTGCTTTTGATTTTCTTGGAAGGTTTTGTCCCTCTTTTAACCTTATAAGTTCGGAAATTACAGTCCCTGCATCGGATATGGTAAGCTCGCTTATGGATTCTTTTCCGGTTAATCCATATACCAGAGCGTGCAGATTATCATTTGGATTGTTCTTCTCGTATATTCCAAGCTGCGTAGCCATGCCATATATTGTCCGTCTTTGCTCGTTTGTCATTTTTGACAATTGCAGTACCTCCTTTCCTAAGACGGCAGCAATATTTAATTGCTGCCGTCTCCATCACTGTATTCAATGCCAACCTTGATGCCTTCCTCAACAACAATAGCTCTGCCAATGGCCTGCAGCGCTTCCTCAAATGATTGGGTATCAGGGTTATATCCTGCCGCTTTAAGCAATTGTACTATTTTCTCGTAATTTATTGCATCCTGAACAAAATAGGCATAATATTCTGCATTCGTTTGGCTTAAACCGGCAATGTTCTTTAACGTCTCAACGTCCTTTTTCCAATTGCCCTTGAGTTTTTTGCCAAGAGCCGCCCGGATCTTGGCATCATCCGTAATTTCTTTTATCACGCTGTCCAATGTCTGCCTTACATATGCTTCCTGAAATACGGATATTAAAATCCTTTCAAAGGGTTTAGAGTACTTATATCTTATCTCTTCGCTCATGTGATCTTTTATTATATCCCCCAATGTGTGCTTCAATATCTCTGGGAACTGGACATTTAGCATCTCGCTTTGGGTTACAACCGCTTTCGCTTTGTCATTGCCCCAAAACTCTACTTGTTTGATTTTCTTGTTGCGCATTTCATCAAGGCCAACTTGCCCAAGTTCGCCTTTCAATTTTTCTATCTCCGCTTTGCAGTCGGAATAAAGCTTGGACCATTTTGCCAATTCGTCAACCTTATTCTTTATAACAGCTGCATTATCCACGAGATTCACCTTCTTTCAATCTTTGCTTTCCCGCATAGCCTTCACTGGTAACGAGCATAATGTTATATTGTTTTTTAAACAAGGTTGAGATGCATATTTTGCATATGTATTTCCCCTCATGCTTTGTATCGCCTGTCTTACCGCAAAATACGCATCTTGGCGTATGTGGAGTTATTACCAAATTCCCGTCCTCAACTTTAATGTCTACGGCTTCGCCTCCAAGGTAGTTGTTATACTCCCTTCTTATGGCGGCAGGTATTGTCAGACTACCATTCTTTGATATTACCTTATGCTTCACTTCGTACATTTCAAACCCTCCTTTATATTTGAGAATCTTTGTAAATGTTTTTTATACGGCCATCTTCGCAAAGAAGCGCCATACCACCTATAGAATGTATTATTTCCGCATCCCCAAGAGTCATTTCGTCATTACTATTCATAGCTTCCTCAACAATAGCCCTTTCAAGTGTCATCATTGCAAGTTTTAAATCTTTTCCGGTTTCATCCCTACAGTCTTCGCACCGCTTGCATGACGCTTCGATAATCATGGAAACTGCTTCTTTCTTGTCGATAACACCTTCCATCACACTGTTAATTGCAATACTTACAATATCACTAAATATAACTGCCATTTTCACTAGACCTCCTTTCTTTATATTTTTAAATGCTCTTTAAATCCAATTTAAATTGCGTTATAATTTATTTGGGCGTCAACTGTCGAGGCCGATGCCCAAATAGTGTGCCATGGACTCAAGGCCCTTGAGCGTGATGTCGCCGTTGTTGGATGCGTTGACAAATACCGTCATTGCTCCTCTTATGGCCCATCTGCTCTGGGCCACTCCATGGAGAAATTCTAGTTCTTTCTTCATGCCCCGTTCCACGTAAATCGGAAAAAGCTTCTCAATGTCCTCCATTTTCACATCGCCTGTAGTAAAAAATCTTTTAATTCTAAAGCGATTCCGCACCTGGTCATACTGCTGCTCAAATTTCCCGTTCATCTTGAACCATAAATCGAAGTTCCCCATAAGAACGATCCCGATCGGTGGAAGATCGCTTTCCGGATTTTCATCATTCAGGCAGCGTATGCCATCGATGGCGGATACCGGAAGATGTTGCGCCTCGTCAATAATTAAGATTTTGTTGGACCCATCCAGTTTTTCTCGAATATCCATTTCAAGATCCGCAATATTATGGTTTTCGCTGATGCGGAGCTTTCTTGCTATCATCTTGTATATGATCTTTTGGCTTTTGCATGCTTTTGTGGCAGTTATGAAAATAGCTTCGCTGAAATCGGAAGCGTATTTCAGTCCGCCCTTTGACTTCCCAACCCCTGCATGCCCGATAACGATTCCCATGTACCTGTTTACATGACAATACGAAATCATGTTGTATATTTCCGTTGAAATGGATGTATCAACATAACTAGGCGCCTTTGCGAATGCAGACGCTTTCTTTAATAGGGTAAAGAATTCTTCGGCTTTACTTTCAACGGCCTCCGGATTTGGATATTTACCGCTTAAATATTGGTTTAACATTGGAGCTGATACTCCAATTTCCTGTGCGGTCTTACTCTGACTTTTTCCACTTTCCTTGATGTATTGTAGAATCCTGTCCTTAATATTTGTGTTCATAATATTACCTCCTGTCCTCTGCGTTATAGCGGCTTGGAACGCTTCCGGCATTGCCGGGCCGCATTACAGGAGGGAAGGATTCCCTCTACATTACATTCCTTATCGAATTTTGTATCATCCTCTGAAGATCAATCTCTACTTCTTGCTTTTTCTCAATATCTGACGATATCGGTTCGTTTGCCCTGACCACTTTCAGCACCTTGGCTTCGGGCACTTTCTTGTTTTGACGTTCTTCAATATTCTTGCGAGCTTTCCAGAGCATGATGTCCATATCGCTAAATTTTGATAATTTATCTATGAGGCTGTTTTCCATATATTCTTTGGCAAGTTTCTTGACTTTGCGGGTTTCATGTATTGCGGCTTTTACATCTTCCTTGGAGGCACCATACGGTAATTGTGCTCTATCCACGGGAAGATTACACATGTATTCATCATGCTCATTATAGACACGCACTTCTGATAGATCGTCAGGGTCATAACGCACATAAACTTCCTTTCGGCCAGAGTAATTAAATACAAATTCAGGCGTCCAGTAGTACAATTTTTCTCCGCAAATTTCGATATATACACCTTTCCGCCCAACTTTCTGCATCCTGGTTGAACGCATCAACATCAGGTTCAGGTCATCTGCCTTCGCCACTCTCTTTTCTACCAATTCCTGTTCATAGACTTCAATAGGGCATCGCCCATACATTCCAAGGCCATTGCTGGGAGTTTCATTATACATACCTTTTATATATGTACCAAAGGCATCTTTGAAACTGCTGTCCAGGATCATCCCTTTTCGTGTTTTTAATATCTTTTTAAGCTTTTCGGGCTTTTCCAGAGGATTGCCTCCGCAGAAACCCAAGACCAGACGGCTAAAGTTTTCCTTAAATTCCCGGAAGATGCGCTCGATAACCTTGGCTTTCGCATTTCGCACCTGGGCGTTCCACATCTTTATACCGAGCCTGGCGAATACTCCAGGAGGAATATGGTCCCCTTCATCCTTTTTCCTGCTCCTGTGACCTCTGCCGCCAATATCAAAACACAGAAATTCAGTACCGTTGTCCACATATATGTATTTAGGAATTCCGAATTCCTTAATGCCTTTACGAAGAGCCATAAGAACCGCTTCGCTGGAAGTGTTATTGGTGATGTGCCATCCGACGATCAGTCTGCTTCTTACGTCTGCGAAGGCAACAACAGTGAGGCGATGAACTTTTTCGGTTCCGATCTCAATAGTCATAACATCAAAAGTATGCGCGTCAGCCACCCATACCTCATTAACCTCCAATTCCTCATACATGCGGGTGATATATGGCGATGCCTGGTCTTCAAAAGCTTTATTGCCTTCGCGGAAAAGCTTTACCACTGCAAATGGAATTGTTTTAACTGCTCTATAAAAGCTGTCATAGGCCGGGAGCTCCGGCAGCAGCTCCGGCATTTCCTTTTCCAGGTACCACTTAACTAAGTTATAACACTGTGTTATAGGATGCCGTGCTTCGTCAAGGTAATAATATTTGAACAGTTCCCACATGACATCAGGGATTTTACTTATGCCTTTGGCCCACTTGCCGCGCTTGTCGATTAAACCGTCATAATCGTTTTCACGCAATGCTTTCCATTTGCGATAAAGGTTTGGTACGGATAGGTTTATATCCTTATACTTACTGATATTTGTCTTTACCCACATCTCATCGGCATCAGATAACTGTCCACGATAATTTGTGCGGTACCTCTGCCAATCTTGTATCGCATCAATCCACTGCTGTATTACCTTGCGTTCGTCTTGGCTATACTCGTCAATGCGCTTGGGTGTACGAGCATCTTCAGGAACTTGCGTACTTGGCAATAATGTTATCCTTTTATTTTTAAGGTACTTACGTTTTTCCTTTTCCGTGAGGGAATCAAATGGAATAAGGTAGAAAAAACCATCCTTACCTCCGCCGCTCTCGTTTTTAATCCGAACAGCAACAATCTTGCCGCTCTGAATCATTCTTCTGATAGTGCTCTCATGTTTCCCTTTTAGCTTTGCAAATTCTTTAGTTGTTAAATATTGTTCCTGTTCCCAAGAGTTTAACTGGCCCATTTAATCACTCCATTTCCTAAATATTTTATCTATAAGTGCCTTAAGCAGGCGAAATATTTAGCTCTTTTCTGATTTTTCTTTTTCTATATTCTTTGCCTTCTATAATTTCAAGATAAGCCTCGTAAAATGCCACATCGTAATATGTCAGTTCTATATTTTCATGCTTTTTTACATATTCTTGTATTTCTTCAAAGGGAAATAATAAATCGTGAAACATTCGGTTGACTTCCTCAAAGCATTTGAGGCTTTTAATTTTAATTACAGATGCTATTATCACTTCATCTACAATTTTCAATATATCAGCATCGATAACGAACACAAGTCCTTGACCTGCATACATAATACTTCACCCCTTTGTATTATCTCTGGCCTGTCTCATCGGTGCCGGGAGGCCATCCCCGGCAGACGGGGAACTTAATCCCCGTTTCGACCTTATTGTTATTTCCTCCATTCTGGTGTAAAATGGAATTATCCAAAAACCAAAATTCAAACCAGGAAGGAGGTAAATTCATGTCTATAAGTCTTACTGATATAATTAACGATGGATTTAAGTTTGCTAATACTATGGCCCTTAAATCAGGTGTAAGAGGTCTTGAAGCTCTAAAATCTAAAAAAATCCTTCAAACTGACTTAGGGACAGATTTTGTCGCTAATGTTGTTATAGGATCCATCATGTCCTACCATCAAGAACTTCGCAAAATTCTTCTTGAACAGGGCATTGATATTGGAGACATTGACGCTTAGCTTTTTCATTTCTTAACGCAGCAATTGTGCTTTTAACGTCTTCTGGAGCTCCTCCGTATACTAAAAAGGTATTGACATTGGCAGATTTTGAATATACTGCATTGGTACTTTCGGTCATTATACCAATGTCAACTTCTGCAAAATTGGTGCAGTCGTCCTTAACTACCACACAGCGCTTGTTAAAAGCCTTTGAGTTGATCATAGCTGCTTCTTTTTCTTTGACCTGCTCATTATTGGAGGTCATTTTTTTATTCATAAACATACACCCTTTCTATATTATTTTTTCAAGGATCATGGCCTGCCTCATCAGTGCCGGTAGGCCATCCCCGGCAGACGGGCCTGTGCCCGTTTCGGATATCTAATCTGCTAATAGTTTTTGGTCGTTACGTGCCCATTTCAGTGCTCGATACAAACTGCTGTCATGTGGTATTTGCCATCCGTTTGCTGCAGCTATCTGCTTCCAGTTACGAATAATAACCGAAATCTTCTGACCCGTATTCTGGCGGACCATATCAAAGAAAACCTCCATAGCTTCGTTTCCAGCCTTAAAATGGTTAGTTCTTTTCGGCAAATAAATTACCTTTGTTCCGGTCACCGAGCTATCTACCATGGCAGAAATTTTTTGCACTATAAAAGCGAAATTCCGCTCAAGCTCCCTGACACTATCAACAAGCTCCTTTAATTCATGTTGCCGGCTATTTAATTCTTTTGCCCTGAAATATACTTTGACCAATTGCCGCTGCACCTGCCAGGCAAGATCGTCTGTTAAAGACTTAGCTAACATAAGATAGCCGGACTCAGTGATAAGAATAACTTCACTTGCATTCTTGCCTGTTCCGAACTGCCGACGAATTTCGTCGTTAGTTAGTTTGATACAAAAAAAATCTTCATTTTGGATAAAACGGTTTCTGTTTTCTCTGAAGTTTCGTCCTGCTGTTCCTTCTGGTCTCTTGTGAACCCTGTCAATGTCCGCAAAAGTAATAACCCTTTGCCCGTTGTATTCCTTAATATCTATTACATCATCATTAATCCTTACTGCTAGCATTTTATACTCTCCTTTCCGGCCTGCTATCTTCAGTGCCGGTAGGCCATCTCCGGCAGACGGGCCTGTGCCCGTTTCAGCTTTTCTCACTTATGGTCTTTCAAAACCAGCTCGACGAAATTCGTCGGGCTGATTTAATTCAAAATAATCCTCATATAATTAAGCTATTTTTAAAGCCATTTGCCGTACTTCATCTTCGCTAACACCTAATAAATTCGCAATTGCAGGAGTTATTTTCTTTCCGGGAAGCCTTTTTCCATTAATAATGAGTGAGAGATGTGTTTTAGTTATACCAGCTTCTCTAGCAAAGTCCCCCTGCCTTTTGTTTGCAATAAAAAGGGCTTTCTTAATCTCTGCTCCAAGTAGACTTCTTACCGAGTCATTCATCCTTGCCATTGCCCCTAACCTCCTTTCAAAAATGGAAATACCTTGACAGCTTCTTCGATTGCGATATACTAAATGTAAACAATATTAACTTACTTAGATTATAAACTTGGGATTATTAGATGTCAAGGGTTAAATCTAATATTATTAAATTTTTAGTTGGGAATATTAAGTTCTTAGGAGATGTTATGATGATAGCAGACAGAATTAAATTAATTAGAAAAGAAGCTAAACTTACACAAAAACAGTTTGGTGAAAGAATAGGAGTATCTGATGCTCATATATCCAAAATAGAATCGAATAAAGACAATCCATCAGACAGTTTAATTAAGGTTATATGCATGGAATTTGACATTAATGAGCAGTGGCTTCGGGATGGAATTGGAAACATGAAAGATGCATCCTCCAGGATTACTGAAAAAGCTGCTAATAATTTAGTCTCCACATTTGAACAGTTTAGTCATGAATTGAAAAATAGATTTGATATTGATCAATTTAAACTCTATGGCTCAGTATTGAATGAAAGCCTTGAGAAATTGACAAACAAGGCTAAAACCTTAAGTAATGTGGATATAGGAATACTGGTGCTTTCATTAAAGCTGTTTTTTGAATTATTATCCTCCTACAAACCAGATATGGAGCTTCAAAGTGGATTTAACAAGTATATTCATGAGATCATTTCTAATTTATGTACTTATAATATGCTTCTAGATGATATTTTGCTTGCTGAGCATTCAGCAGAGCCTTTTGATAAGGATAATTATATTAACTCGCTTTCAGAACATCAAAAAAGGCTATTAAAGAACTTTTGGGAGCTATTTAAGCTTCATACGAAAAATTCAAGAAGGTTTGCCGAATTATTTAATGACATTTATTCCGAACTTGCAGAACCGCCAATTTCAGCAGTTAAGGAAGATGAGCCAATTTATATACCTGTTTTAAACATGAGAATGCTAGATGACATTAAACAAAGTGTCGGAAGAATTAACAGACATATTTCCACTGATGAACTCATCCCGGCATCCATAAAAGGTGAAGCCGCAGCCGGAAAACCTATAGAAATATTTGAATATGACCAAGGTACTCTTATGATCGACAAGAAACATGCTCGCTATAACTCGTTTATTATTCGCGTCCGTGGTGATAGCATGATTGAAGCCGATATAAACGATGGTGATTTTGCTGTCATCCGCCCTCAGCCAACAGTTGAAAATGGAGAAATAGCCTTGGTAAATGTGGATGGAGAAGCCACAATAAAGTATTTTTATAAAACTAATAGTGGTTATGAGTTACGTTCAGCCAATTCAAACTATGCGCCTATGTTTTATACTGCACAAGATAATATCAATATCATCGGTAAAGTCGTTGATGTGATAAAACCTTATTAATTATTACATATAATAATTAATAAGGTACGTACCTATTTTCTTTCATTCTAACACGGACTGAAATTCAAAGGACGAAATTCGTGATTACAGCAGTCCAAAAGGTTTGACGCTCATCATTGAATCCGGTTATTTAATGTTGGCCAAATCTCTAATAGATGATCTTGACTGGCAGGTGCAGCGTATATTTTTTAATTAGTCGTTTAAATCCTTAGTGGATTAAACGCCCAGTCTAAAAAGTTGCTTTATAATACTCTGCCTATAAGACCCCTTTGAGATCTTTTATGTTTAATTTACACTTTAAAACAAATTTAATAATAAACTTGACATAAATAAGAAATTATTATAATCTACTTTATAGAAAAATGTAAAGGAGAGGTGTTATTTTGCAGAGCTGAAGCATGAAAATTTTATTCTTATCCATTAATAGTGGCTGCGTTAGTAATTTTATCCAATTATATAATAATATTACATAAATTTAACCATACGTTTAAGTCATCGGATAACACTATAACC
>JABUEW010000025.1 GCA_013314855.1 Bacillota bacterium
TACCCAAACAAATGTTTTGTTGTCAAGAAAAATTTGTAACTATATGAAAAATTATCTAAAATAACGTGAAATGCATATATATTCAGTTAATGGTACGACAGGTAAATCTGTTTTTATATCGCCGCAAAGTATTTCTTTGTACAGGTTGGGAAGCAAGCGGGATAAAAAAATTCTTTCTCTCACCCATTTGGGTGATTTCTTTTTTAAAATAATTGCTATAATTTATTGATGAATTACTCAAAACATTATAAAAACATTATATTAAGGGGGTTGTTTGTATGGATAAAGAAAAATTTTCTTCAAGGCTTGAACTTTTTATAGCAATTTTTTTGGGCATAACAGCAGTATTGACAGCCTGGGCATCATGGCAGTCTTCGCTTTATGGAGGTAATCAAGCTACAAAATACGCCAAAGGTATTGCTATTATCGGAGAAGCAAATTCCTTGTACAATGAAGCAGCCCAGTACATTGCCCAGGACATGGACCTTTGGAATAGAATCAGTGACTTGCGCATTGAGCTTGAATTTATGCAAGATAATGAGAGTGAGGAGGTTGAAAAGCTTCAGTGGAAACTTGACCAAATCATGGCCGATAATGTAACTGAAGAGTTGGCGTCAGCCATAGAGTGGGCGGATGCACAACAGGAATATGCATCACCTTTTGATAAAGAGGGGTTTATTGATAGTTACTACGAGGAAGCGGATGCAAAATATGAAGAGGGACAAAAACTTTTAGAAGAAGGACAAAAAGATAACTCACTTGGAGACATTTTGGGACTTGTGACCGTCGTTTATGCTGTTGTGTTATTTTTACTTGGCATTGCTGCTTCTTTTAAAGGTATAACCACGCGGATTATTATTATTGCTGTTGCCATCATTGGATTTATATACGGTACTGTAATAATGTTTAGTGTGCCCATATTAACTTTATGAAATAAATATAAGAGAAAAAGTTAAGAAACACAACATTATAACACTTAGTTATTATTACTTATAGTTATATTTACTTATAGTTTAAATAAAAAAGGGTAGTGTCAAAAGTTTTATGAAAAATGAAAAGAATGGAGGACGATGTATGAAGAAAAAATCCATATATTTAATTATAATATTTGCTATAATTATCACCGGCCTGGTTGTCTTTTTTGCAATTCTCTCTAATGACGGAAGTGAAGGTAGCCTAAGTGAGGATACAATTAAAGATGAAGGAGGCAATTCCATTTCGCACAGATATGTAAAACCGGAGAATGCTGTAGCATATACAATAATGGTATATATGAATGGCTCTGATCTGGAAAGTGAAGGGGGAATGGCGACAGGTGATATTACTGAAATGCTTTCGGCTAATTTCCCTAAAACAGATATTAACGTGATAATACAAACGGGTGGCACAAATATGTGGCAAAACGAAATTATTCCCAGCGATAAAATTGCACGATATCGTGTAATTGAAAACAATATTGAACTTTTGGAAGAACTGCCTGCTGAGAGTATAGGGGAAAGCACTACGCTCACATCTTTTATTAATTACTGTATGGATGAGTTTCCTGCAGATAAATATGGGCTCATTATGTGGAATCATGGCGGCGGATCGGTAGTCGGATACGGTGTTGATGAATTGTTTAATTATGACAGTTTGACTATAAATGAAATGAAGACAGCTTTTGAAAATTCATATTTAAAAGACCATAAGTTGGAATTTTTAGGCTTTGATGCATGCTTGATGGCAAATATAGAAACAGCTTACATGGCGAAGGATTATGCAAACTATCTTATTGCATCGGAGGAATTGGAGCCCGGCTATGGCTGGGATTATCTTACATGGTTGTCTTACTTAGGCAGCAATCCGGGGTTGAATGGTGCGGAAATCGGTAGAGAAATTGTTGATAGCTTCGTTAATTTCTATAAAAATAATGGGATGGAAGATGAAGCAACTACCTTATCTGTTGTGGATTTAACGAAGGTGGAAACTGTTGTATCAGCGCTGGAAAATTTTATAGAAGCTGCTGATATTTCAAGCTTAAGTTATCAAAAAATTGCAAAACCGCGTTCAAAAACCCGTGAATTCGGTATGCCATCGGAATACGGAGGCAGTACGGACATGGTTGATATTGTGCATATGGCACAACAATTCCGGGATATTTGTCCGGATGAAGCCAATGATCTTATCAAGGCCATGGAAAATGCAGTTGTGTATAAGTCCCAGGGGGATTTTGTAGATAATGCAGGCGGTTTATCCCTGTATTTCCCCTATTCTGCCAAAGACGAGGTGGGGGAACGCATACCGATTTACCAAACAAGCGGTTTTTCTTCAAAATATATAAATTACGTATCAAAGTTTGCAGAAGTTTTAACCGGCTCAACTTTTGCAAAGCTTGATGTTTCGGAAATTGCGCCAGCCCGGAGTGATGATAATTTTGATATTATTATTCCCCCTGAGGAAATAGATAACATAGAAAGTATATATTTTACAGCATGGGTTAAAGAGGATGATAAGTTTTACACACAAATTTATCAAGACAGCGATGTTGAAATTGATGAAAACGGAAAGATTCTTACTGAGTTTGACGGTATTATAACAACAATTAATGGCGAATGGGCATGCCTCTATGAAATCGAAGTAGGCGATGATTATATTAGATATGGTGTGCCGGCACTATTAAATGACAAAGAAGTTAACCTAATAGTATTATATGATGACAGAAATCCTGAAGGTAAAGTTATTGGGGCAATGCCTATTTATGAAAAAAACACCGGTATGGCACCCAAGCAACTTATAAAGATTAAGGATGGAGATAAGATAAAACTCTTATATTATGCAGAGAGATTTGTCGACGTCGATGAAGAAGCATCTGAATTAAGCGAGGACGATTTCTTCTGGTATGAAGGTGACGAGTTTACCGTAAAAGGCCAGCTTGTTGTGGAGAACTGGGAGGTTGAAGAGGGTGTATACTTGTATGGCTTCACCATTATTGACCTGCAAGGCAATGAGTATTACACTGACTTTATCGAGGTATCGTATTAATTTGTACCTGGCACTACCCGAATTTTATCTTATATATTGGTTGAAGTTTATATTAAGTATCTTAAACATTTTAAGTACCATAAGTACCACTATCAACAATATGTTGCCAAATCACAAAAATATTGACTAATTGCAAATAAGTGTATTAAAATATGCATATAGGGATAAAACCTGACTAAAGCAAAGTGTTTCCCAGGCAATAATTTTGGTGCATTAAAATTTTTGGCCAATAACCAGCTAAAATAAGCATTTTAAAGGGATTAAGCATAACGTTGCAGGTTGACAAAAACAGAAATAAACGGTTAAATATAAAATAAAAGTGTATCTTGATATTACTTAGAAAATTATGGAATTAACTTAGTTGAAGCAGCATAGAAATGATGATAGTATTGCTTTCGGCCTGACAGATAGAGATGATATCAAGGGCTGATGCAGTCAACAAGAACCGGATGGAGAGCCTCGGTGTTTCGGCCCGGGGATGGACAGAAGGGGACATAAGGCAGTACATACATAAGGGGGCGTGTAACCTGCATGGCTTCAAAGGCGAAGCTATGCCTGTTTGAGGGAAATATTGAAAAACATAATGGAAAAAACATAATATTAAGATAAATATTATGAGGGAGTGGAAAATTATACAAGGCTATTGCATATTTTCCAAAATTAGGTATAATAATATAAGGGGAGGAAAATGCCGGAAACACCCTTGAATTATCCGCATGAATTATGGACGGGGCGGATAAAAAGGGTGTTTTTGGCTTTTTATATGCATGAAATTAAAAAAGAATAAGCAAAAGATAAAGATTTATATTAGGTGGGTTGTTGTTGTTCTTTACCTGGCCATGATATTTTATTTCTCAAGCCAGGATGGGACAAAGTCTCACAAAGTCTCATCGGAATTATTGCAATATTTGAAGTTTCTTGTAGTGCTGATACCGGAGCGGATACAGAGGTATTTATCCGGCACATACAGGAATATGGAGTTTATCTTAAGAAAGGCTGCTCATTTTACCGAATATTTTATTCTTTCTTTTGTTTTTTACAGGGCTATGGTAATTAGCGAGGTAAGGGTGAAGAAAAGCATGATCGTGACCCTTGTTTTCTGCTTTTTATATGCGGTGTCCGATGAGGTACACCAGGTTTTTGTCCCAGGCAGGGCTTTTGCAGTGGGAGATATAATCATTGATACACTTGGCGCTGCCCTGGGTATAATAGTTATATTTTTTAAAAACCTTATTTCAGGCAATATACAATATAAAAAGAGGCATTAAACTCATTGATTAGCTTGAACTTGGGGTAAGGGAAATAAAAAAACAAAATACAAAAATGTTGTATAATATTTGAGAAATCAGTTTTTATTTTAGAGGAGAGGGTTCTATGCGTCGTGTTTTTAAGGCGTTAGTGATAGTGGCTATAGACATACTTATAATAAACGCCTCGTTTCTAATTGCTTTTTTGCTAAGGTATGACGGTAATGTATCATACATTGTTTCGTCGTATGCAAAAGACATCTGGTACATATCAATTATTGCAACAATAATCAAGCTCATGTGTTTTATACTGTTAAAACTCTATACCAGTCTATGGATGTACGCCGGCATGTATGAAGCCATGATGCTTGGCCTTGCCCTCATTACCGGAAACGCTGTTGTGGTTGCGACAGTTTCTTTTTTACCGATGTCTGCGCCACTATCCGTATTTATTACGGCGTTTTTCGTTGAAACGTTATTTATTAGCGGGACAAGGTTTATGTACAGATTTATGAGAAGAATAAAATACAAGGGGTTTGATAAGAACTCGGCAAAGAGGCTGATGATTATAGGTGGAGGAGAGGCAGGATCGGTTATAGTGAGGGAGCTGCAGCAGAGCCCGTGTTTAAACAGTAAGGCAGTGGCCATTATTGATGATAATAAGGCCAAGAGGGGCATGAAGCTCCATGGAGTGCCTATAGTGGGCGACAGGCATGACATTGTGAGGGTGGCGACAGAGAAGAATATTGACGAAATAATCATTGCCATACCTTCAGCACCAAAGAAAGAGATTAGTGCGATATACAGCGAATGTATAAAAACCGACTGTAAGGTGAGGATACTCCCATCCATATCCCATATAATTGATGGCAGAGTGAGCATAAAAAGGGTAAGGGATGTGGAGTTGGAGGACTTGCTGGGGAGGGAGGCCGTAAAGGTCGACCTCAACGAGATTGCCGCATATTTAAAAGGAAAAGTTGTTTTAGTTACGGGAGGCGGCGGTTCAATAGGTTCCGAACTGTGCCGGCAGATTGCGGGGTTTAGTCCCGAAAGCCTAATAATTCTAGACTATTATGAAAACAATGCGTTTGACATACAAAATGAGCTTAAGTTTAATTACCCGGGCCTGGATCTCAAGGTTGTTATAGCAAATATAAGGGAGAGGCAGAGGATAGACGAAATATTCAGGCAATACCGACCCGAGGTAGTATTCCATGCCGCGGCCCATAAACATGTGCCGCTTATGGAGGAAAATCCGCAGGAAGCTATCAAGAACAATGTTTTCGGTACCTTGAACGTGGTTGAGTCTGCCGATAGGTATGGTACATCCAGGTTCATATTAATTTCTACCGATAAGGCTGTAAATCCTACAAATGTTATGGGAGCAACCAAGAGAATTGCCGAAATGATAATCCAGGCTACCGGAAGGCACAGCAAGACAAAGTTTGCGGCAGTGAGGTTCGGGAATGTACTGGGGAGCAATGGCAGTGTCGTGCCCCTTTTTAAAAAGCAGATTGAGATGGGCGGGCCTGTTACAGTTACCCACCCTGAGGTTACAAGGTACTTCATGACTATTCTGGAGGCTGTCCAGCTGGTTATCCAGGCAGGGGCTATGGCAGAGGGAGGAGAAATATTTGTCCTTGATATGGGGCAGCCTATGAAGATCTACGACCTGGCAAGGAACCTAATAAAGCTTTCGGGATATAAGCCTGACGAGGATATAAGGATAATATTTACCGGCTTAAGGCCTGGAGAGAAGTTGTATGAAGAGCTTTTACTGAAGGAGGAGGGCTTGAAGGCAACAAAGCATGATAAGATTTTTGTTGCAAAGCCTGTTTTTACCGATTCTGCACTGTTAAAGAGGGAGCTTGAGGTGTTGAGCGGCCTTCTTACAAAGGAAGCGGAGGAGATTGTCGAATACATTTGCAATATTGTGCCGAGTTACAGCAGGGTAAGCGGGGGACAGTAAAAAGAAGTTGATGTTTTATAGGACCTACCAGTTATTGGGCACAAGTTAATGGCAGCAACTACACAGATGCTAAAATTTTTCTTACCATAAAAAGTGTTAATAAAATTAGATATGTAGAAATCGATGCCAATCGAGGCAGAAAACCTTAAAACACAGTTGTTTCAATGCTTTTATCGTTCCTTAACTTGAAAAATTATACAGTTTTTTAGCAGAAAAATATCCTTCAAACCATTGAAATTACTGGGTTTGAAGGGTATTTGTAGCAATTTTGTAGCAGTGGGATTAGTTAGGTATTTTATTATTGAATATGTATAAATTGAATTAAGTGCACTTAAAACTGATTTATAAGGATCTATTATTACAAAATGATTTTTATAAAATATGGGAGAGGTTGAAATAGAAGATATGGCCTTAAGATTAATGTATATTACCAATAATCCCAGCATTGCAAAAATTGCAGAAAAAAGTGGTGTTGATTGGATATTTGTTGATCTTGAAATCATTGGGAAAAAAGAAAGGCAAGGACATTTAGACACAGTTATTTCCTGTCATAGCGTAGATGATGTAAAAAAAATTAAATATGTCCTCAGTAAATCAAAACTTTTAGTACGTTTGAATCCTATTTATGATGAGTCAAAAGAAGAGATAAACCAAGTGATAAAATATGGAGCAGATATTGTTATGCTTCCATTTTTTAAGACTAAAGAAGAAGTTGAGAAATTCATAAAATATGTTGAAGGTAGAGCAAATACGTGCCTTTTATTGGAAACGCCTGAAGCAGTAAAAAATATTGATTCTATTTTAAATGTTGAAGGTATTAATTATATTCATATAGGATTAAATGATCTTCATCTAGGTTATGGTATGAAATTTATGTTTGAGCTTTTAGCAAATAATACTGTTGAGATGCTTTGTAATAAAATAAGAGACAAAGGAATTCCTTATGGTTTTGGTGGGATTGCACGATTAGGGTATGGAATTCTTCCGGCAGAGAATATTATTGCGGAACATTATCGACTTGGATCCAGCATGGCTATTTTATCCAGAAGTTTTTACAATTTCAATAAGAACGATAATATGAGTAATGTAGAAGAATTTTTTATTAATGAAGTTAATAAAATTAGGAATTATGAAAAGAAATTATTAAATGAGTCTAATGATTACTTTCAATTTAATAGACAAATTGTTATTTCAAAAGTGAATGAAATAATAAATAAAATTTAATAAAAATCTCTTAAAGTACACGGAAGTTTAATATTGAGGAGGAAAAATAAGGAAGGTAAATGAAATTATCTTATAAATTACTTAATTATATAGCCGAGAAATATGGCGAGGCATACTATTTGTTAGATTCAAAGCAGTTTGTAAAAAACTATAAAGAACTAGAAAAAGCTTTTAGAGATATCTATCCTAATTTTAATATTGCATACTCATACAAGACAAATTATACACCTAAGCTTTGTAAAATAGTAAATCAATTAGGAGGATATGCAGAAGTAGTCTCTGATATGGAGTATAGACTTGCACTAAAATCAGGTGTGATGCCCAAAAATATTTATTTTAATGGACCTTATAAAGACTCTTACGCAGTTGAAGAATTATTATTAGCAGGAGGAACTGTTAATATTGATTCTAACTATGACCTAAAAATAATAAAAGAAATTGCGAAAAAATATCCTGATAATAAGTTATCAGTTGGTATTAGATGTAACTTTGATGTTAAGGATGGAGTTGTATCTAGGTTTGGATTTGATATAAATGGAGATGAGTTTGTTACCACTATTAATAGTATTCGTGAAACCTCAAATATAATACTCAAAGGAATTCATTGCCATTTTGCTACAAGAAGTATTGAAACATGGCCTTATAGAGTAAAAGGAATGCTTAATGTAGTACAAAAATATTTTAAAGAACCTCCGAATTTTATAAGCTTAGGTGGTGGATTATATGGAAAAATGCCAGATTCTTTAAAAAAACAATTTAATGTAGAAATTCCTAAATATGAAGATTATGCTAATACGGTAGCACCTCAAATTAGAGACTTTTTCAAAGATGTAAATGAATCAAAAAAACCCATGTTGATTATTGAACCAGGTACTGCATTAGTAGGAGATGTTGTGAAATTTGTTACTAAAGTTTTAAGTATTAAAGATATAAGAGGGAAAAAAATTGCAACTCTTTTAGGAAGTATATATAATATTAACCCTACATTAAATAGAAAAAATCTACCTGTAACTGTATATCACAGTAATGATAACGTAAGCAATCAACAATTTTATTTAAATTTGGATTTTGGTGGATATACTTGTATTGAATCTGATTACCTTTATCGAGGATTTAGTGGAAATTTAGCTATAGGTGATTATGTTGTTTTTGATAATGTAGGATCTTATTCAATAGTATTAAAACCACCATTTATTTTGCCTAATTTTGCAGTAGTTGAATATGATGAAGAAACAAATTCAATTGAATTAATTAAGCGTAAAGAGAGTTTTGAAGATATATTTAAAACCTTTGAATTTTAGATGTAGTTTTGTTTTTTGGGGGCGTATATTTTGAAGTTTGTAGTTAAAAGGATCCTAGATATCTTATTTTCATTAATAGCGATTATTGTATTATCTCCTGTTATGCTAATCATTGCAGTTGCGATAAGATTAGATTCTAAAGGCCCTGCATTATTTAAACAAAGTAGATTAACTAAAAATGGGAAAATTTTTACTATATATAAGTTTAGAACAATGATTGAAAATGCAGAATATATGGGAACAGGATTATTTAATTATGAAAATGATTTTAGAGTAACTAAGGTAGGTAATTTTTTAAGAAAGACAAGTTTAGATGAGTTACCTCAATTGTTTAATGTTATAAAAGGCGATATGTCAATTGTCGGACCACGACCACCAGTTTCGTATGAGCTTGGTAATTATGATGATTTAAATGAAGAATATAAAAGGAGGTTTACAGTATTACCAGGAATTACTGGTTTGGCACAGGTTAGTGGAAGAAATGAATTAATCTGGGATGAAAAGGTAAAATATGATAATCAGTATATTGATTTATTTCATAAATATGGTATTTTAATAGATTTTAAAATTATTATACTTACCATATTAAAAGTGATTAAAATGGAAAATGTATATGAAGTAAAAGATAAATATATAGAAAATACATTAAATGAACAATTAACAACTAATTCAAAATAATTGGAAACATATGGAATTTTTCAAATCAAATGAGAAATAATAAATTTACTGTGTCTAAGTTTATAAAGTAATTATTAATACTTAGTATTGTTTAATATATATTTGGGGGCATAAATAAATGAAGACAAGTATAGAAAATAGATTTATTTGGTTAGATGGTAAGATTGTACCGCTTCAAGAGGCAACAATAAATGTATTATCACCAACAGCCCAGTTTGGAGCAAATGTGTTTGAAGGTATTCGTTGCTATTGGAATGAGAAAAAACAGCAATTGTATGCTTTTCGATTGTATGATCATTATAAAAGACTTAAAAATTCTATTAAAATGTTCCGAATGGAAGATAGATATACAATTGAAGAAATGAAACAAGGTTTAATTGATGTAATAAGAGCAAATGAATATAAAGAAGATATAGCTGTAAGACAGACTGTATTTATTGATGGATTCGGTTCTTGGAGTTCTAAGGGTCCAGTAAGTATGTTTATTGCTCCTATACCAAAAGGACGAACACTTGAACCTAATAAACTTGGTTTAAAATGTTGTATAAGTTCATGGGAAAGAATTAGTGATAAAAATCTTTCCCCCAAAGTAAAAGTTGGAGCAAATTATATTAATAGTAGAATGGCCCAAATGGAAGCTATAGAAAATGGATATGATTCAGCAATATTTTTAAATAGTCATGGTAAAGTAGCAGAAGGGCCAGGATCATGTCTTTTTATAATAAGAGACGGTGTTCTAATTACTACAACTATAACGGCATCAATATTGGAAAGTATTACTAGAAATACAATTATAGTGTTAGCTGAGGAAAAGTTAAAAATAAAAGTTATAGAAAGAGAGATTGATAGAACGGAATTATATATATGTGATGAAGCGTTTTTATGTGGTTCAGCAATGGAAGTGGTTCCAATATTAAGTGTTGATGGTATTGCTATTAATGACGGTAAACCAGGCAAGATTACTCAAGAAATATATAAGATATATTTAGATGTTGTGAGAGGTAATATTGAGGATTATAAGGATTGGCTTACACCTATTTATTAAATAAAATATACTATAAATATAATTAAAATGAATGGTGGTAGATGATAATGAATAAGTCAAATAATAATGAAAATAAAACAGTATCAGTAATAATTCCAGTATATAATGCTGAAAAATTTATTGAAGAGACAATTCAATCTGTACTTAATCAAACATATGAGGATATAGAAATTATTTTGGTGGATGATTGCTCTAAAGATAACTCTAGAGAAATAATTAAAGAATATGCAAAAAAATATAAAAACATTATTTACTATTTGCAGGAAAAAAATTTTGGTGCTGCTGTAGCAAGAAATAAAGGTTTGGATTTAGCAAAAGGTAGATATATCGCATTTTTAGATAGTGATGATTTATGGTATTCTGAGAAAATTGAGAAGCAGATAAATTTTATGAGAAAAAACAATAATGTTGCTTTTTGCTATACAGCTTATGAAATGATTGATGAAGAGGGGAATTTAATAAAAGGGAAAATAAAAATATTAGAAAAAGTAGAGTACAAACACTTACTAAAAAGAACAATAATTTCAACACCAACGGTTTTATTAGACCGACAATTAATAGGTGGTTTAAAGATGCCTCTTAGACGGACGGGACAAGATTACGCATATTGGCTATTATTATTGAGAAATGTTGGGTTTGCCTATGGAATAGATGAGGCTTTAGTCAAAGTTAGAAGACATGGTAATTCATTGTCAGCAAATAAGTTCCAAAATATTCGGGATGTATGGAGTATCCAAACTAAAAATGAAGGGCTATCACTATTATATGCAACTTATAACACTATTTGTTATATATATAATTCTTTTGCTAAACGTTACTTTTAATGCGTTATGAAAGAAAAATTTCTATTTATTAAAAATTGAAAAATTATAGGGGAGATTTTATGAGAGATAATGAGTTAGTTGTATTTTATGGGATGTTGTTAAAAAAAATATCAAATAAATATTATTGTAATGGAGCTTTTGGCAGATATATTGATGAATTAGCCAAAAAGTATAATGTTTTGTTTTTGGTTGTTCCAGTTATTACTTTAAATAATGAAAAGTACATTAATGATTATGAAATTAAATCAACAAACATTATTTTCCAAGAAATACCTGAGTATAATAGCTATTTTGAAGCTTTGAAAAAAGCTAAGTTAATAAAAGAGACAATTAAAAAACACTCATCTCAATGGAATAGTGTTGTTTATATAAGATGGCCTGTTCCCTTTTTTAAATATGTATTTAATATTGCTTCCCGGAAGGCACTACCTGTTTGTTTCCATTTAGTAGGAGATTCAAAAACTGTTATTTCAGAAGGTACTAAGTATAAAGGGATTCTAAAAATTTTAGCAATAAAATTTGCTGAATATAATGAATATATTATAAAAAAATTAATTAAAATTACACCTACTTTAGTTAATGGTAGTGGGTTAAGAAGATTATACAGTCAAGATAATAAATTTATAAAAGAAATTTGCACTAGCACATTTAGTAAAAAGGAAATAGAAAGTTCAATTAAAGAAATAAATAAAGAATTAATAAAAATATTATATGTAGGATATCTTAGACATGAAAAAGGATTGCAATATCTCTTAGAAGCAGTTAAATTGCTAAGAAAGGAAAATGTAAATGTTTATTTAACAATAATAGGAGAAGGGGATATATTAGTAGAATTAAAGAAAGTAGTAATAGATTTAGAAATTGATAAATTTGTTAATTTTAAAGGTTACATTCCTTTAGGAGAAACTCTTTTTAATGAATATAAAAAACATGATATTTTCGTTTTACCATCAATATCAGAAGGAACTCCTAGAGTTTTATTAGAAGCAATGTGCAAAGGACTTGCAGTGATTGCAACAAATGTAGGAGGAATTCCATATAGTGTGAAAAATGAATATAATGGTATTTTAGTTAAGCCGAAAGACTCAAAAGCATTAGCAAACTCAATATTAAAAGTGATAAATGATGATGATCTTAGAAAATATATCATTACAAATGGATTTGAGTTTGCGCAAAAGAATACATTAGAAAATCACGTTGATGAAGTATTTAGTTTTATAAAAGAAAAGTGTCTTGAGTATGATGTAAAATATGAGTTTGAAGATAAAACGATAGATAAAGTAAAAAGGTTTTTAATAATATCAATTCCTGTTCATTTAATAATGCTTATTACAGGGTTATTGCCTAATTCAGAACCAGCAAATAAAACACGAGGATTTTTACTGAAGCCATTTTTTAAATCTGCAGGCAAGAATTTACAAGTAGCTTCAGGAGTGATTTTAAATCGAATTGACAATATTTCAGTAGGAGATAATGTATATATAGCTCATAATGTTTGGATGAATGGCTCAGGAAGAATATATATTGAAAATGGAGTAATAATAGGGCCTTTCTCAGTTTTAGCTACAACAGAACATGTAATTGAAAATGGAAGTGTAAGTAATAAAAGAACGCTTGTTGCTCCCATTAGGATAGGTCAAGGATCATGGCTTGCTAGTCATGTTGTTGTTACTAGTGGTGTTAATGTTGGAAATGGAAGTTTAATAGCTGCAGGAGCAGTTATTACAAAAGATGTTAACGCACATAGTTTATATGGTGGCGTTCCTGCAAAATTTATCCGAGAGATAAAATGATAGAAAAAATACAATAAATAATAAACACGAAAAATATTATTAGAAAGTTGTGTAGTTCAAATGAATAATTTAGAAAATAAACTAAACAATAGTCTAAACAAAGCTGAAAAATTCTTATTATTTTTCACTGGTGCCTTAATTCCATTGATAAACTTAAGAATAAAAGTATCTTTTTATTCTATTTCTGCTTACATGTTAGCCGTGGTACTATTGATGTTTTATTTATTAATAAGGGATAAGATATATAGAAATAATTTCTTAATCTTTAATATTGGACAACAAGATATAATTATTATCCTTTTTATTTTAGTTCTTGCATTTTCATTACTCTATTGTGTAGATAAGAATTATGGTATTCAAAGGTTTATAAAATTATTAATAGTAGTATTATTCTATTTTTTTTATAAACAGATTTTGATTAGAAAACCTAACTATATCGAAATAATTACTTCATATGCTATAAAAGGACTAGCACTATATATTATTTACCTTTCGTATTATTATTTATTTAAATTTAATGTTACTTATATAGGAATTAATACCCAATATGCGACAAGAAGTGAAAAAAATTCATTAGCTTTTATGATGAGTATTTTAATTGCATTTATAATCACAGACTTATTTAAAATTGAAAAGAAACGAAAGCATAAATTTATAAATACTTTATTTCATTTAATTGTTATTATTTCTGTATTGTTGGTACAGTCTAGAGCTCTTCTATTAGTAACTATTCTTCAATTTATTATAAATTTTGCAATTAGTTCAAAAAAATTCAGTTTAATTAGCAAATCCATAGTAATTTTAATTTTGATAATTATAATTATTAATTTTTTTGTGCCAAACAATGTGATTATCAGTTCTATTGACCGTGCTTTTACTATAGTAAAAGTATTTACTAATAATGAAGTTTTAAATGAAGGGTCAATAGGAATAAGATTGTTAATGCTTCAAAAAAGCATTAGTTTGTTTTTTGAGAGTCCTATTTTTGGTGTGGGCTTAGGAAGTTTTATGTATTATTATGGAGATATTATAACATATATCTCACATAATGATTATCTGTTAGTATTAGCAGAACAAGGGATATTTGGCATTACTTTATTTGTTTTACTAATTCTTTCTTTTCTGAAGATGGCTTATAAAAATTATAGAGCTAATAAATCATCAACTAATAAAGGGTTAGTTTTGGCCATGTTTGGTGTTTCGTTTTATTTTCTTTTTATTAATGCCTATGATAATATATTATTTTGGTCATTACTTGCCTTTATAAGTGCAACTAATATTGAAAATTTATAAGTTAGAGTATATAAATATTGATAATAATTGATAATAATTCGTTAGTGATATATTATTAATTTATTAACGGAAGGAAGAGGCTGCCGCATGTCTACTCAACAGAAGTTAGTAAGTATAATTGTGCCTATTTATAATGTGGAGGATCATATTAGAAAATGTGTGAATAGCATTCTAAAACAAACATATACAAATATTGAAATAATTTTAGTTGATGATGGTTCAAATGATAAAAGTTCAAAAATATGCGACGAATATGCCCAGCTTGATGATCGAATAAAGGTTATCCACAAGGAAAATGGGGGTGTATCATCTGCAAGAAATGCTGGCCTAAGTATAGCAAACGGGAAATATATTGGTTTTGTAGATGCGGATGATTGGATAGATATTGATATGTATGAATATCTTGTTCAGAGTATTGAATCTAATAATTGTGATATAGCTTGTTGTGGTTATTATAAAGAACATAAAGGAATAACAGAAATAATCTCAAAATCTGAGGATATGATTATAGAATCGTTGGATGAAAATTTGGATAATTTTATTGAGGGAAGTTATGAAGGAAGTGTTTGGAATAAGCTTTTTGTAAGATCTATTATTAATCATGAGTTCGATACTAAGATATCAATAGGTGAAGATGCTTATTTTCTTTATAATGCCATAAAGAATGCAAAAAGAATTGTGTACAAACGTGACCCAAAATATCATTATTTCATCAGATTTGATTCTGCAACAAATGTACATTTCAATGCGAAGCGATTTGATACGATAAACTCAGTTGATAAGATATACAATGATATAACAATAAACTTTCCAAATCATGCAAAAAAAGCAGAAATTATGGTTTTCAATAAATATTTAGCTATTTTAAATCTAATGTTATATTACGATGCTGATTTTCAGTATGAATTTCAGTATAGTATGATTATTGAAAAATTGTTGAATCTTGGGGGGAAAATTAAATTTTCTAATCATCCATCTAAACAAAAATATTTAGCATATAGACTTTTTAGATTTAATAAGAAAATATATCGCTTAATAATAAAATTGTATTACAAAAACAAGCTTTGTAAGTTTTCCTAACATTAACTCCTACCGCATATTTGTTAATAAGTGCTTGGTATAAGTTTTAAATCTTTAAACTTTTGAGCAAAGACTAGTCACCAAACTAACACCTGTATTACATGTGAGATAGTAGACGGATTGTATAAAATTGTATAAACTAGCAGATTAAAACTATCAGGACGTAGCGAAAGAGAAGATATTAAATCTTTAACCTTTCACCGTCGAGAAAGTCGACATTGTTCAATAACTTAAAGGCAGTAAACTGATGGGTGAAAAGGTAAGTACAATAATACTCTAAGGTCTATGCTTATAGCACGATAAAAAATAGAATTGATAAGAACCAAGGAGAATCAGTCTATTCCTAAAAAATATTTGCAAAAGTAATTTAAAATAATGCTGTACTTAGAGAAACTAAAAAATTATCTTAACATTATAGGGAATTATAAAAAGTCATCTAGAGAAGCTCTTAGATATCTTGAAAAAGACATTAAAAACATAACTAGGATTTACATAATAAGATTAATGTGGAACCAATACAGTAGCTATAACTTTTAAGTGAAAGCGTGGTGGAAAAACAAACCATTGAAAACCTCCCGAAATCTATGTAATGATATAGTGTTACGTTAAGGAAGGGGGTTTTCAAAATGTTATTTGCTAAGAAATATGAGACATTCGATGAAATGAATAAGTTATATAATATGCACTTTGAAGCCAAGGAAACCAAAATGTACTTGAGGACTCGGATGATCATGCTCTCCTGGGATGGTTACACTGTACCGGAGATAGGCCGTATCCTTGACATTCACCCTCATACCGTCCGTCATTGGGTCAAACAGTATAACGAAAAAGGTATAGGCGGTCTGTATGATGCGGAAAAACCAGTACCTCAGCCACTGTACAGTGAAGAGTTGGAGAATGAGCTTGCTGACCTTGCTTTCACTCCTCCAAAACAATTGAGTCTGCCATTTGGCAGATGGACATGTGAAAGAATGGCTCAATACCTTGTCGATACCGGAAAAGTGAAGCACATATCCGGAGAAAAGGTAAGGCAGATATTGCATAAAAAGCATGTCAGTTTCAAGAGAGCCAAGCTTCACATTACCTCACCGGATGACCAATATGAGGTTAAAAAAAACGAATCGAGGACCTCAAAGCAAGCTATCCGGCAAACTCGGTTATCCTCTACGAGGATGAATGCGGCCCTTTAAACTCAAAGACACTGCTTACGAAGAGCTGGTTACCTGTAGGTAAGCCCCAGAAAGTTGAGGGCAATGCCCCAAATGTCGGGAGTATTAACCTATTTGGTGCTTATGACTACAGGACAGGTGAAGTGTTCTACAAGTTTACTAAAAAGAAGAACAGCTATGAGTTTAAAAGGTTCCTTACAAGGCTCTTGTTCCGCTTCAAAGGCAGGAAGATATATCTTATTCTTGATAATGCCAGATATCATACGAGCCGAGAGATCCAGGCTTAGCTTGCAAAGCAGGAAGGCAAGATAGAATTTTTGTTCCTGCCAAAGCAGTCGCCATGGCTAAATCCCATTGAACCGGTGTGGGAGGATTTCAAAAATGACCGAATCCGAAACCGGCACTTTACTTCAATGAGGCAGATCATCTCGGAATCGAGGGGTTACTTTAAACAGAGAAGGCAAAGAACAGTTCAGATGGTTGCTGCTTAAAATAAAAAACTGTAAAATAGGGTTTGATGCTACTTTCCCTTTTTCTCATGATACTGGCATAATTTACATAACCCACCGTTGTTTGCTACTGTATTAAGTTCTCAACGAATCATGATCTTTCGCTCACAACCAGGGATGAAAATGGGTTAAACTGCTTGCATAATTTCAACTATGTGCTAAATTAAAAGTAAGACAGGAACAGAGTTTGAACGCACATTGGAGGAATAGTACCCCGATTGTCAACGTAAACTGATTGCCTTCGAGCACAACCAAATGTGCACCTTTAGGTAGCACGAGTAGTAAAGTTCATATAATCTCGGGCAATCACTCCTGTCAAAATAATTATTAAGGAGTTGATCTATATGCAAGACATACTTGAGTGCTGTATGGCCTTGACATCCATAAGGAATCCATAGTTGCATGACTTCTCAAAGGACCTCTTAATAGACAACCCACCTCTGAAATCAGGGTGTTTTTAACACTGCTTTTAGACCTTGATTCTCTAAAGGCATGACTTGTTAAAGAAAACTGCATGCATGTTGCTATGGAAAGTACAGGCATATACTGGATACCTGTATATGAAACCCTTGAAACGGCTTTTGATGGCCATATGTCCCTGATTGTTGCCAATGCAAGACACATGAAGAATGTACCTGGCAAGAAGACTGATATGAAAGATGCTGAATGGATTGCCACTCTCTTAAGGGCTGGTCTTTTAAACGGAAGTTTTATTCCCGAAAAAGATATCCGGGAATTAAGAAACCTTACGAGATACCGCAAAAGTGTTATATCTGATATAACTTCACAGAAGAATCGCATTGAGAAGTTTCTGCAAAGCTGCGGTTTTAGGCTTTCATCTTTCATATCGGATATATTTGGCGCTTCCGGCAGTGCAATTATAAAACATCTCTACACCCATGGCAGTATTACTATCAAGGACCTTGATGCTTATCTTAAAACCCAAACTCGTAATAAGATAAATGAAATAATGCAAGCTATAAATGGTAAATTGGATAAACATCAAAGGTGGTTTCTTAAAATGATGTTTGAGCATCTTGAGAGTCTTAAGGCACATCTTTCCGAGGTAGAAAGCCAAATCGATTCATCTATTCAGAAATATGACCATCAGATAGAGTTAATAGATGGTATACCAGGCATCGATAAAACTGCTGCTTCTACAATACTTGCGGAAGTTGGCACAGATATGAGTAAATTCAAAACTTCCGAACATATATGTTCCTGGGCGGGATTAAGTCCAGGCAATAATGAAAGTGCCGGTAAAAAAAAAAGTACTAGAACCAGCCCAGGCAACAAGTATATAAAGACCATCGCTTGCCAGTGTGCCCATGCAGTTTCCCACACCAAAGATACATATCTTGCTTTCAAGTTCCATAGTATAAAGGCCCGACGAGGACCACAGAAAGCGGCAATAGCCACTTCAAGACATATAATGATTGGAGTCTTCCATATCATTAAAAAGAAAGAGCCTTACAAGGAACTTGGTGGAGACTACCTACTAAAGCTAAGACCCAAAAATGTTGCAAATAGCATGATTAAGCGCTTTAAATCCCTTGGTTACGAAGTCATTGAAAAAAACGTTATTTAACTGTCAAGGAACAAATAGTATATTAAGTATTATTTAAAAGCTGTTTTATAGCAGCTCTTATAGGTATTGGTTTTTTGCGCCTTACACACTTTGTACGCGGATTACACTATGTTTCATATTAAGGTCCAGTTTTAATGTGCCTATTGGCACGGTTTACCAAATTTTATACTTTAAATGTTGGATGCTGATAATAATTTCTGCTTTGCATCCACATTAAGTTAAATTGATTGTATATTGTAAACTGTTAAAGTAATGTCAAATAAATAATGAAAACTCAAACTTCGTATATTAAAAATATGCTCTGAACCTTGGGAAATCAACATTTTTCAGCACAGATGTTTTGGAAGAAAATCTGTTCCTCTCAGGAGAATAGATTAATGAGTTGATACTTTCATTGCGTAACTTCTTTGAGCATTATAAGACAAAAATGAAGCATAAAAAAGCATCTTAACAGTTATAATTCGGCTAAACTATTGATTTTCGAAAGTATAGAAGTCATTATTTAATTACGAAGTTTGAGAATGAAACTAATTTGGAGGATATATCCATGAAAAAAGCAGGAATTATTACATTTCATTTTGCAGACAACTTCGGAGCAGTACTACAAGTTTATGCCTTGTCAAAGATAATAGAAGATTTAGGTATTGATGTTGAAATTATTGATTTTATACCTCAGAAACTAAGAGAAGGATATAATTTATTTTTTAACCTCAGAAGTACAATACCTGAAAAAGGTTTTATTTTGACCATTCGAAGCTTATTAGGTAGAATATATAACTTAAAGGCAAATTATTTACGGATAATGAATTTTAATGACTTTAGAAACAAACATTTAAAATTTTCAAATAGAAGGTATAAAGAACCAATAGAACTTATTGAGTGGAAACCTAAATATGATTATTATATTACTGGCAGTGATCAAGTATGGAATCCAAACTTTTTTTCAAAAGTTGGAGAAACATATTTCCTTGATTTTGTGGATGAAAACTCGAAAAAAATATCTTATGCTGTTAGTATAGCCGAAAAGGTTGATGAAAAATATTATAATGATTTTCAAAAACATTTACAAAGATTCGACTTTATTTCTGTAAGAGAAAAATCAGCTAAAGACTTTTTGTGTAAATTCACAAATAAAGAAATATTTGTGACATTAGACCCTACTCTTTTATTAAATAAAGAAAATTGGAGTCAAATTTCTACTTTTAATTTTAATAATATAAAAGGGAAATATATATTAGTATATGATTTACGTTATGATCCTTTAATGGTAGAAATTGCAAATAAAGTTGCTAAAGAAACTGGTTATAAAATAATAAGTTATTCAAGGAATACGAAATATTATAAGAAATATGTTAATTGGGATAGTTCTTTTTATTCGAAGAATCCAACGGATTTTCTTGGACTTTATGATAATGCAGAATTTATTGTTACAAATTCTTTTCACGGTACTGCATTTTCTGTTATTTATAACAAACCGTTTTTCACAGTTCCTCATCCAACAAGAGGAAGTAGAATGATTGACTTGTTGGTTGTTCTAGATCTTCAGAACCGTATTATAAGAAATAACGAAGATATACATATGATTATCAAATCTATGAATTTTTCCAATGTAAATAAAAAGTTGTCAGATTTAAGAGAACAATCAATAAATTATTTAAAAAATGCTTTAGATATTAATTAATGGTGAAAGATGAGAACTAAAAAATTTGTTTATAATTCAATCACAACTGTTGCTTATCAAATAATACTTATGTTTGCTGGTTTTATTACTCCTAAAGTGATGCTTAAATATTACGGTTCAGAGATTAATGGATTAGTGTCATCCATCAATCAGTTTATTGTTTACTTTAATTTGGTAGAAGTAGGATTATCAGGAGCAGCAATATATGCATTATATAAGCCACTTGCTGATAATGATTATAGAGCTATAAACGGAATAGTGGCAGCCGCAAAGAGATTTTATATCAAATCAGGATATATATTTGTGTTGTTAACAATTGGTTTAGCTATAATATATCCAATGTTTGTTACATCAAATATTTTATCACCGATTAATATCGGATTATTGGTTTTAATAATTGGTGTTAATGGAGCTTTAGAGTTTTTCACACTTGCAAAATATAGGGTATTATTATCAGCAGACCAAAGAACATATGTTATTTCTTTATCTTCAATAGTTTACAGAATATTTGATACATTGATTGTTGTTGTTTTAGCTATTCGAAAAGTAAATATTGTTGTTTTGCGTTTAGTGGCTTTACTCTCAATATTTTTACGATCATTCTTTTTGATGAGTTATGCAAAAACTAAGTATAAATTTTTAAGTTACGATGAAAAACCAAATTATGATGCTCTAGATAAGAGATGGGATGTTTTATATCTACAAATTTTAGGAGTAATACATACTGGGGCTCCTATTGTAGTTCTAACAATTATAACAAATAATCTGAAATTAATAAGTGTATATGTAATTTTCAATATGATTATAGATGGGTTAAATAGAATATTAAGCATTTTTACAAGCGGATTATCTGCATCATTTGGTGATGTTATAGCAAGAGACCAAAAAAGCATTTTACAGAAGGCTTATAGTGAATTTGAATTTTTTTATTACATTGCTATAACAATTATTTATTCTATAGCATTTATAACTATAATGCCTTTTATTCGGATCTATACTAAGGGAGTCACTGATATTAGTTATGATATTCCATTAATAGGGTTTTTGTTTGTATTAAATGGCCTTTTATATAATATAAAAACGCCCCAGGGGATGCTTGTCATTTCTGCTGGTCTTTTCAAAGAAACCAAGATCCAGACAACGATACAAGGTGTAATTGCTGTTATTGTAGGAATTATATTAACACCATTTTTAGGGATTATAGGAGTATTAATAGGATCAATTTTGTCGAATCTTTATAGAGATATTGACTTACTATTTTATATTCCAAGAAATGTTACAGAACTACCAGTTAGAAAAACAGCATATAGAATTGTTAGAATGTTAATGTCAGTTATTGTTATATGGATACCATTCTTGTTTATTGAAATTAATCCTACTGATTATATATCATGGGTTGCGAATGCTGCTATTGTAGGTATATATGCGATTATAGTAGTATTTGTAATCAATTTTATATTTGAGCGAAATGAAATGATAAATATATATAAAAGAATAAGCGGAATAATAATACATTGATATTATATTTGAAAGAACAAAACACATGTATACTAAGCTGTATAAGTATTTACCCGGTCTAATTATTTGATAAAAATCAAAGTGAAGAAATATCTTAAATTAAAAGATTAAATAATTTATAAGAGATTTTTAGTTTTGCCGATTGAAAGAATCGGAACAGATCAACGAAAATTGTAGGTGAGGAGAATGATTAATATCACAAATAAGAAAGACTGTTGTGGATGCAATGCATGTTATAATATATGTCCTAAAAGTTGTATTGAGATGAAAGAAGATTTTGAAGGATTTTTATATCCAACTGTAAATTATAAAAATTGCATAAAATGCGGACTATGCATAAAAGTTTGTCCAATGATAAATTTAAAAGAACCCAAAAATATATTGTTTGTTTATGGGTGTAAAAGTAAAAACATTGAAGAAAAATTCAAAAGTTCTTCTGGTGGGATGTTTTCTATACTAGCGAATTACACACTAGATAAGGGTGGAGTTGTCTTTGGAGCAGCATTTAATACGGATTTCAAAGTAGAACATATTATAGTTGAAGACAGGGAAGAATTGGATAAAATAAGAAGATCAAAGTACGTTCAAAGTAATATAAATGATTGCTATAAATTAGCCAAGAAGCATTTAGAAGAAGGAAGAGACGTGTTATTTTCAGGTACTCCTTGCCAAATAGCGGGGTTAAAGAATTTTTTGAATAGTGATTATGAAAAATTATTACTGGTTGATGTTGTATGTCATGGAGTACCGTCACCAGGTATTTTTAGAGAATATTTAGAATATTTAAAAAACAAGAATAATTCTAACATTAGAACTATTAATTTCCGCGCGAAAGAATTATCTGTACAGGCTATTAGTATAGAATTTAATAGTGGGTATAAATATTTAAATGAACCTTTTAAAGATATATACTATAAAGCTTTTTTAACTAATCTAATCCTTAGACCTTCATGCTATGATTGCAGACATAATAATTTTAGGAGTGGGAGCGATATTACGTTGGGCGATTATTGGGGCGCATCAAATCGGTTTCCCGAGTATCAAGACAAGGAAAACGGAGTCTCTTTAGTAATAATTAAGACACCAACAGGTCAAAAATTATTTAACACGTTAATTAACAAATTTGAATATATAGAAACAGATATAGAACATGCTATAATTGGAAACCCAACTATAGTAAGATCGAGTCCTATTAATAATAAAAGAGATGCATTTTTTGAGGAATATAAGGGAAAAAATACCGAAATTGATAAGTTATTATTGAAATATACAAAAGTAAGCTTATTTAGGAGAATCGTGAGTAAACTAAAAAGAGAAATAAATAAGATAGTTTAAGGATTGGTTTTAAGTATCCGGGAATAGTAAACAGAATGGTTTGGAGAAAAAAATAATACTTAAATAATACAGGAGGTATCCCATGTCAAACTACCTAATTACCGGCGCTGCCGGTTTTATTGGTTTTCACCTCTGTAAAAGGCTGCTTGATGAAAACCACAGCATTATCGGCCTGGATAACATGAACAATTACTATGATGTTTCCCTTAAGGAAGCCAGGCTTGGCATATTGAAACAATACATCAACTTTACCTTTTATAAAGCATCTCTGGAAGATGCTGATACAATTAAGAAGGTATTCTCATCCCATGAAATAAGTGTGGTAATAAACCTTGCTGCCCAGGCGGGTGTACGTTACAGCCTTGAAAATCCAAGAGTTTATATAGATTCAAATATTGTGGGCTTTCTTAATATACTGGAGGCGTGCAGGCACAATAAGGTTTCCCACTTGATATTTGCATCGTCAAGCTCTGTATACGGCTCGAATACAAAAGTGCCGTTTTCCGTGCATGACAACATAGACCACCCAATAAGCCTTTATGCAGCAACAAAGAAGTCCAATGAACTTATGGCCCATGTATACAGCCATTTGTTTGGTATTCCTACTACTGGATTGAGGTTCTTTACCGTATATGGTCCGTGGGGAAGGCCGGATATGGCTTTATTTTTGTTTACAAAATCTATTCTTGAGGGAAAGCCTATTAAGGTATTTAACTATGGTAATATGAAGCGGGATTTTACATATATTGATGACATTATAGAAGGAGTAGTAAGACTGATACCCAGGCCACCTAAAGCTAATCCGGGCTGGGATTCAAGCAACCCTGACCCAGGAACAAGCTCCGCACCATATAAGGTATATAACATAGGCAACAACAGCCCTGTAGAGCTGTCAAGGTTTATTGAGGTACTTGAAGAAAAGCTTGGCAGGAAGGCTATAAAGGAATACTTGCCTATGCAGCCGGGGGATGTGCCGGCAACTTATGCCGATGTGGATGATTTGATGAGGGATGTAGGATTTAAGCCTGCTACATCTATTGAGGACGGAATAGATAGGTTTGTTAAATGGTACAGAGAGTATTATAGAGTATAGGAAGGTGATATAATGGCTTTATTTGAAGAGATAAAGAACAGGAAAGAGAATATTTCAGTAATCGGGCTGGGATATGTAGGGCTTCCGTTGGCGGTTGAATTTGCGAAGAAGGTTAATGTTATTGGCTTTGATATAAATAAAGAGAAAATTGAAACTTATAAAAAAGGGATTGACCATACGGGAGAAGTCGGAGATGAGATAAAAAAAACCGGTATTTATTTTACCAGCAATGAAGGTGATTTAAAGAAAGCAAAGTTCCATATCGTTGCTGTACCTACTCCAATTAACAAAGACAGAACACCTAATCTAAGACCTATAATTAGCGCCAGTGAGGTGGTAGGGCGAAACCTTGTACCGGGTTCAATTGTTGTTTATGAGTCTACTGTATATCCGGGATTAACGGAGGAAGTGTGTATACCTCTTTTAGAAAAGTCTTCAGGATTGAAGTGCGGCATAGACTTTAAAGTGGGATATTCTCCGGAAAGGATAAATCCAGGGGATAAAGTACATACCGTTACAAAAATAATTAAAGTTGTGGCTGGGATGGATGAAGAATGCCTTGAGGAGATTGCAGAGGTTTACAGCCTGATAGTAGAGGCAGGTATATATAAAGCTGAGAGTATAAAGGTTGCAGAAGCTGCAAAGGTTATAGAGAATACCCAGAGGGATATTAATATTGCCTTTGTGAATGAACTTTCAATTATTTTTAACAAGATGGGTATAGATACTAAGGCGGTACTTAAGGCAGCAGGCACTAAATGGAACTTTTTAAACTTTACTCCAGGTTTGGTTGGAGGACATTGTATAGGAGTAGATCCCTATTATCTGACATATAAGGCAGAAGAACTGGGCTACCACCCTGAAGTAATTCTAGCCGGAAGACGGATTAATGACAGCATGGGTAAGTATGTTGCTGAGAATACGATTAAGATGCTTGTCAAGGCTGACAGGCAGGTTAAAGGTTCCAGGGTATTGATCATGGGTTTTACATTTAAGGAAAATGTACCTGATACGAGGAATAGTAAGGTTATTGACATTGTGAGAGAGCTTAAGGAATACGGGGTTGAAGTTCATATTACGGATCCTATTGCAGACAAAGAGAGTACAGAAAAGGAATACGGAATTAAAATTGAAGAATTCGATGATGTAAGTGACTTTGATGCTATTATCCTTGCAGTATGCCATAACGCTTACAAGAGCCTTGATTTGGAGAAACTAAAAGGTAAATACAGGAACGGAAGTTACGTATTGGTTGACGTAAAAGGCATATTTGAGCGTGAAGATGCCCAACGACACGGTTTTTTGTATTGGCGCCTTTGAGGGTGCCTGGCACCGCCCGAATTTTGTCGAACAATGTCGAAGAGCATATCATATAAACTTGATTTATTCGGTTTTTGGGAGTGAGTGCAATGTTAAATGAAAATAATATTAACTGTATATTTCTTTGTGGTGGAAAAGGCACTCGCATGCAGTCTGAGACAAAGCACAAGGTATGTTTTGAAATTGATGGAGTACCTGCAATACTGCGTTCTTTGAATAATTTTGACAAGGCCGGATTAAGCCGGTTTATTGTGGTGGTTGGGGCCCTTTCAGGGCAGGTTGTTGAATGTATTGGAGGAAGCTATCCTAAAACTACATTTGTTTATCAGAAGGAGCAGAAGGGAACGGGAAATGCTGCCGGAATAGGCTACAGTGTTGTAGAAAAGTTTAATATAAGCGGACCGGTTATTATTACAATGGGGGATAAGATTACTGATGACGGATTTATTCGAAGAGTGGTAAATAAGTTCTATGACACCAAAGCTGACCTTATATTATCAGTACAACCTAAAGAGGTGAACCCTACAGGAGGACGTGTTGTTTTTGATGAAGGCGGTAAGCCTATTGGTATAGTAGAAGAACTGGATGCTAAAAAAGCCTTAGTTTATAAGAAGTTCAAGGAAATGTTGGAAGCGGGGGCAGAACCGGAATACATATATTCAACTATTGAAGAATACGCAACAGGAATAATATCCGGCAGTAAGAAAAGAGAAAAGGTTTTAAATGAAATAAAGAGTTTATTGGATAATGACAATAACAATGAAATTAATAATGCCAAGCTGAATTTGCTCTATAGAGTTGTATCAGAAAAAGCAGGTATTAAAATTGGAAATAAAGTGTTTGATCCTGAATACATAGATAATTCTCCATTTACTAATGCAAGCTTTTACATGCTTAGCCAGGAGGCCGCCAGGTATGCTTTCCCGTTGTTGAGCGATGATAATGCACAGGAGGAAGAATACCTGACAGACATAGTGGAGATCCTTGCATCAAGTGGGAAGTTTAAGCTGGAATTGGAAGCTACCAGGGATAAATATGAAATAATGAGCTTCAACAACGTGGAAGAACTGCTAAAAATAGAGGATTATTATAGAAAACTTAGAATAAGTGGAGCACAGTATGAAAATGGTGTTTTGAGTGATGACAGTTGCTATAAGGCAGTTAATGAGTGGATATGGTTGTTCGAAAATAAGGACAAGGACTTAATGGCTTGTCTTACTGATATATATGGCAACGATGAATCTCTTATTAACGAAAGAAGAGAGATTTATCTTAAGGTATTGCGCCTTTTTGCAGAGAGATACGGGAGGAATAGAAAGGTTGTAATTTCCAGAGCACCAGGGCGTATAAATATAATGGGAAGGCACATAGACCACCGGGGCGGCAATGTAAATGTTATGTCAATAAACAAGGAAGTAATTGTTGTTGCCGCCGGGAGGGATGATGACAGGGTTACTATAGTAAACACAAGCGATGAATTTAAGGAACGGGAATTTAGTATATCCGAACATCTGATAGAGCTTGATTGGGACAGCTGGTTAAGCTATCTTGAATCAGGTGAGATTGAGAAGATGGTTATAAATGCAAAGGGTGACTGGGTCAACTATGTGAAAGCACCAATATTGAGGTTGCAGTATCAGTTCAGGGATAGGAAGCTGAAAGGCATGGATATGGCGTTTACGGGCAATATACCAATAGCAGCAGGCCTGTCAAGTTTATCAGCTATTGTCGTATCAACGGCAGAGGCGTTTCATGTGTTGAACGGGCTTGATTTGACGCCGCAGAGATTCGTTGAGCTGTGCGGAGAGGGCGAGTGGTACGTAGGTTCGAGGGGAGGAGCTGCCGACCACGCTGCCATGAAATTTACGGAGAGAGGCTATATCGTGAAATTGGGATTTTTGCCGTTCAGCTTTGAAGATATATATAGTTTCCCTGAGGGTTATAAGCTAATAATTGCAAATTCGCATGTCAAAGCAAATAAAACAACAAACTCCAAAGACGCTTTTAATAGCAGAGTTGCTGCTTATGAGTTTGGGGTAATGATATTTAAGGATAAGTTTCCGCAATATAAGGGGGTTGTAGAACATCTTAGAGATATAAATACGGACAAGCTGGGAGTTCCGCCAAGTAAAATTTATGAAATGCTTTTGGAGTTGCCGGAAAGGGTAAAACCGGAAGAGTTATTTGCTTTAATATCTGAAGAAAATCATGGAAAAATAAAACGTATACTGGCATCACATAATCCGCCCGATTATTACTATGTGAGAGCTGTAACCATGTTTGGCATAGCGGAATGCTGCAGGGCGAGGCTTTGCAAGGAAATGCTTGAGGCAGGGAAAATTGAGGAATTCGGGAAAATGATGAACATAAGCCATAATGGAGATAGGGTTGTATATTATGATGAAGAAGGCAATATGCACGAATATGATTGGAGCTTGCCTGATGCAAAACTGAAAGAGCTTATAAATGACTTGAGAAGCGAAAACCCTGAAAGAGTACTTAGGGCGCAAATTGAAAGGCAACCTGGGGGATATGCTTGTTCCATCCCGGAAATTGACTATATCGTGGACATGGCTTTGAGAGTGAAAGGCGTTATGGGAGCCCAAATATCCGGGGCTGGCCTCGGCGGCTGCGTAATGATACTGGTGGAGGAGGGCGCTGTTGACGCATTAGTTGCAAAGCTGGAGAGAGAGTACTATGCCCCAAGGGACCTCGACCCTGGAATAACTGTTTGCGCCCCTGTAAAAGGGTCCGGTTTAGTGTACCTGGCACCGCCCGAAAAATGTCGAAAAATACAAGAAGCTTGAAAGTGTTTTAAATTAATTGAACTCAAAATGAATAGAATATAGTTAACAAATGATAAATACCTGCAGGTGTGAATTAGTCCTGTGGGTATTTTTTAGGCCTTTAAAAGAACAAATGTTTTGCCTATGCACTTAGGTCAGAAAACTGGTAAAAATATTGACATACGACAATATTTCTGTATAATAATTACAGAACTATTGTTCGTAAGGTTGTATTATGGCTAAAGCGGAAGAATTTAATTTACTGGAATTTCAACGTAAATTCGGTACCGAAGAAGCATGTGAAAAATACTTATTTGAAAGAAGATGGCCTGAAGGCTATAAATGTCCAAAATGCGGGCATGATGAGTATTATTTTATTGGAACCCGGAAGCTTTATGAATGCAAAAGATGTTCATATCAGGCATCCGTGACCGCTGGTACTGTAATGCATAGGAGTAAGCTTGATTTAAGAGTATGGTTTTGAGCCATTTATCTTGTTGCAAATGACAAGAGAGGGAGGTCGGCATTATCTATTTCACAAGTGCTTGACATTAATTACAGGACTGCCTGGAGATTGTTACACAAGATCCGTCATGCTATGAGCGAGAGAGATGCTCAATATCAGCTTGCTGGATTTGTTGAAATGGATGATGCCTACTTTGGAGCTCCACGTCCGAATACTGATGGCCGAGGAACTACAAAAGCCAAGGTTGCAATTGCTATATTTTAGATAAAATTATGATTATGGGGGATTCTTATGAGCTATATTAATTATTTACCAAAACCTCTTTTAGGTGACATAATTAATAACCAATGTATACCAATCATTGGAGCAGGATTTTCTTTAAATGCTGTAGTATCAAGAGGAGGGAAGATGCCCCTTTGGGAAGACTTGGGGAAGAAATTTGCCAGTGAATTACTGGAATACCCGTATAATAATCCGGTAGATGCTATATCCGCATATTGCCATGAGTATTCTAAAATTAAGCTTATTGAGAAACTGACAGAATATATTCATATAATGGATTCAAAACCTGGCGATGTGCACACAGCATTTTGCAGTATCCCTTTTGATATTGTTTGCACAACTAATTTTGACTTTCTTCTGGAAAGAGGTTATGAAAAAACTGGAATGTATTGTCTCCCAATCATTGAAGAATCACAATTGCCGATCTCTAATAGAAAATATGATTTGATTAGTGAAGTACCAAAAATATCTTTATTAAAACTTCATGGAGATCTTAATCACCCCGAGAGAATAGTCGTTACTGAACAGGATTATGATTCATTCTTAGATAAGTATCCTTTAATATCGACCTACTTGGCAAACCTATTAATTACAAGAACGCCAATTTTTATTGGTTATAGTCTTGATGATCCTGACTTTAGACAAGTCTGGCAAATTATTAATGAAAGACTAGGAAAACTGTGTCGTCCAGCATACGCTTTAGTAGTCAATTCTGACAGGGCTACCATTTCAAAATTTGATAGAAGAAATGTTAAAGTAATTAATATTCCAGGCAAAGGATACCAGCAAGTTTTGGTTAAACTATTTAAAGAAATAAGGGAATACTGGATTAAATCTCAAGATGTTAACAAAACTCTTCAAGATCAAACATTAGCTGAACTATCTCTACCGGTAGAATCTGTTGGTCGCTTATGTTATTTTATGATTGCTTCAAAATATCAGTCGTTTTATAAAAGCTATGTATACCCAATTGCAAAAGACTATGGAATTACTCCAATATCATTTGATGAAGCAATTTCCGCGGGAGATAATAACATATTAGCAAGAGAAATAGCTTTAATTGAAAGAGCGGATTTAATAATAATTGATATTGATAATGAAAGACAGTTAGAATCACTTCAAATTGCGATGGAGAAAAGAAAGAAACAAGTTTATTTGCTTGTTGTTCATGAAGGGGGAGTCTTATTTAAAATATACAGAGAATACCAGAAATATTCAAAAACCAAAAGATTTATTTAACGAACCTGGCCAGTTTATCCAGCAGATAGAAGAATGGTTCAAATATGTATCGAGTGATTTGCGCTCTAAATTAAGTGAGGAGCCTAGGTGTTAGCAGTTTCTTTATTTGGGACTGGAATAATCACCTTATCTGGGACTAAAAACTTTCAACGCAAAAGTCAGTCTGTCCGTTAAGGCTTACAGGTATAACCACTACAGAGATCATATACTGCATTTTAACAATCCCAAATAGAGTGATTTTTATCCTGTCATAGTCCCAAAAAGAGTGACCGGTAACACCTAGGCGTTTACTAAAAAAGAAAGAGTATAATGCTGCGGTTATATCCGCCATATCTTTATTCGAGAACAACTTAAGAAGAGCGATTGAACAAAGAAAGGAATCATGCGAAAGTGAATCCATCCGTCCAATGCCATTAATTAAGTTGATTTCTATAGCCATGGAATTGCAACTATTGCCTGGTTGGTTAAAAAAGGAATATAAGCTTGATGAATGGATACATATTAGAAATCAGGTAGTTCATAATGGTTTGAATGTACCGCATCGTACTGCTAATGAAATAGTAAATGGAGTCTTAGGTATTATGGATAAGTTAAACTATTTTAACGTGACTTAAACAAATAATATATCGAATAAACAAAAATATAAGAGTTTTTCCGGCAGGTGAGAAAAATGTCAAAGGAAAAAGATACAATGCAGGTTTCTATTTACCATATTGATACTGACTTATTTCCTGAACTTAATAATAGAGAAATTATTGAACAAATAGTAGAAGAATACAATAATAACCTTCCTAAAAAGACAACATCTTTTACTGAACAAAAGCTAAAAGATGCTGTTGATTTACATGGATTTAACTTGAGAGTATTTTATTCTGAAAAGATGAGAAGTCCTAAATGGAAAGGATTTCTTAAACCAATTCTTGAGGATACCGCGATTCTTTTGAAAGGGGAAAATCGTGATATTTCATTTGTAGCTTTTGTTTACAATTTTTGAAAAAGTAGGCAGTCAAGCAGATAGAATTTCAAAAGAAGAATTTATAAATATGTTGATGAATCGTGATATTATCTTTTGTCTGGCTTTTCTTGATACTGCAAAAGAAGAGAGAGATATAGCTGAAAGTGCTAAATTTCAATCAAATATTGCGAAATATTCAATTGTTGAATTGTACAAGAAATTAAAGATAGTTGTCGAATGTATCGGTGGAAGTTATCCTGATACTACTTTTGTCTACCAGAAGGAGCAAAAGGGAACGGAGAACGCTGCAAGAATAGGGTACAGTGTTGTAGAAAAGTTTAATATAGGCGGTCCGGTTATTATTACAATGGGGGACAAGATTTCTGATGTAGCTTTTATCAGGAGGGTTTTGGAGAAATTCCATGAAACCGGAGCAGACCTTGTGTTGTCAGCGCAGCCAAAGGAAGTGAACCCTACTAGGGGGCGCATTGTTGTTGATGAGGGCGGCAAGCCTATTGGCATAGTGGAAGAGCCAGATACAAAAAAAGCCTTGATTTATAAGAGGCTCAAGGAAATGCTGGAGACGCTGGAAATGGAAATGCTGGATGATGGGGCAAAACGGGAATATATGCGTGCGGCTATTGAAAAATACGCAACTGGGATAATATCCGGTAGCAAAAAAAGGGAGACAGTAATGGCTTGTCTTGCTGATATATACGGAAATGACAAATCCCTTATTAATGAAAGAATAGAGGTTTACCTTAAGGTGCTTCGCCTTTTTGCAGGGCGGCACTTGATTTTTGACAGAGTTTACCGTCAAACTATTTTTCATTATTTCTGAAGGTATGGAATAGGAATAAAATTGGAGATGGTCTAGTGGAGAAAAAGGAAAATGTAAAATTATGTCATACGTTTTTATGGTCGATAAAACAAATAAAGGACTATATGTTTATCTTTTTTATCAATTTACTCTTGGGTTTCACTGCAACTGCAATCAACATAATCGTAGTAAGATTAACTGAGGTTGCAATTTCTAAAGCTATAGGTGAAAGGGGCGCTTTTACTCAGGTTGTAATTTTTCTTATTTTTGTCTTAATTTTAGGCCTCTTGATCAATACATTGCAAAAATACATTGGAGGCATATTAAGCACAAAAGTTACATATAACTTAAAAAGCTTGTTTAATAAAAAGATATTGTCATTGGATAGAGCATCCAAAGATGCGCTGCATTCCGGTGATATTATCTCAAGATTTAATCATGATATTAATACTATAGCTGCCTTTGTACCCGGAGGTTTATATAATATTATATTTCAAATTATCATGGCAGTTGCTGCAGCAATATATATGATTTTTATAAATTGGCTCTTATTAATAGTAAGTATTGCCTTTTTACCGGTTGCTATGTATGTATTAAATGTACTTCGAAAGAAAATGGGCAAATATTTTATGCAAGATAGTGAAAACCGCGGAAAATCCAATATAGTTGCAAATGAAACCATCAAAAATATATACTTAACTAAATCATACAATTTGCAAGATTATATGTCCAATAAAATCAAAGTGTTTTATCAAAACTCTCTTGACAGTTGGATAAAAATACATAAAATTTTCTCACCGATTTTAATGATAACAATAATGCTGCAACATTTACCTAAGTTTATTTCTATTGGTTTTGGCGGATGGCTGGCTCTGAATGGTTATTTGAAACTGGAAAATCTAGTGGCATTTGTTATGCTTTTGGATTATGTCATAAAACCTATTATAGCAATACCACAAATTATTGTAACAATGTCGTCCGCCGGGACATCAATTAAAAGGTTGGAGTCAATTTTAGAGCTGCCTGATGAAAGAACTGGCGGTGATGATGTTGATAAATTTGAGATTAGTCCGATACTGTTAGAAGCAAGGGATTTAACATTTGGCTATAACAAGAACAAAACAGTCTTGAACAATATAAACTTCAGACTCAGACAGGGAGAATGGATCGCGATAGTGGGGAAAAGCGGGAGCGGAAAAAGCACTTTCATCAAACTGCTTACCGGTGATTATGAACCTCAGTCGGGCTGTTTACTGCTTTATGGTCAGCCGTATAACACATTGTCAATCAGAAGTATTAGAAGTAAAATTGCTTTAGTATCGCAAGACATAACAATATTTCCACTTAGCGTAAGTGAAAATATAGCAATAGGAAGCCCCTATAAAAACATCTCTCAGGAAAAAATTGAAGAGGCGGCAAAACTTGCAAATGCGCATCAGTTTATTATGAAGCTGCCCGATAAATATGATACTATATTATACGAAAACGGTGCTAATTTGTCGGGCGGAGAAAAACAAATGATATCTATTGCCCGTGCATTTCTGAAAAACGCTCCTATCATCTTATTGGATGAGCCAACATCTGCATTGGATGCACAATCAGAAAGCATTATAAAAGAGTCTTTGAGCCGGCTTACACAAAATAAAGGTGTAATAATCATATCTCACAAGCTGTCATCAATTATAAATTCTGATAAAATACTGGTTTTTAAAGATGGCTACCTAATAGATGAGGGATGTCATTCAGAGTTGTTGGAAAGAAATGATTATTATAAAAATCTATGTTTATATGAATTTATAAAAGACAAAGAGGTATGTGTATGAATAAAAAAGACTATATTAAAGAATTGTTTCAGGTATATGATTTAATTGGAAATAAAAAAATCCAATATTTTTGTACAATTGTTATAACAGGATTAGCGCTACCTCTAATGCAGATCTTTTTTGCTTTTGCATATAAAAGATCTATTAATGCAATAGAATATAATGATTATTCATTATTTTTTAGTGCATGCATATTGTTTTTTCTAGCAATTGTTATTCAGTGTTTAATAGAACCGATTGCAAATTGCTATAATGGTTGTTTAGTGAATAAAATCCTTTTTAAAATAAGGAATAAAGTCTATAGGCATACAATAGAATTACCTGTTTCCTACTTAGAAAAGAATCATTCTGGGGATATTATTTTAAGGCTTACGGGAAATGTTGATTCTTTTGAACCTATTTTCAGAGGGGCTTTCCGTGATATTATGCAATCTCTTTTTTATGGTGGTGGTGCTTTAATATCAATGTTAGTTATAAATTATAAATTAGCGTTATGTTCATTGTTTTTCTCAATAATATCTTTGATTATCAATTCATCGTTTACAAAAACGTTCAGAAGCCTGGGGAAGTTAAAGCAGGAACAGGATTCAATATTGGTACAATCATTTATTACTACATATACATGCGGAGACACTGCGAAAATGTTTTGCAAAGAAGATATTCTGATTGACAGCTTTAATAGTGTAAATAAACAGTTAACAAAGACATCGATGCAGATAATAATGAAAGAAATGATTAAAGAAAATTTAAACTATATTGTCAGCAATATATCTAGAATGTGTGTCCTTATATTTGGATTGGTTATGGTAATGAAAAGTCAAACAGATATTGGTTCCGTTGTTGGCATTATAACTTTGCAAGATGGCGTAACGAACATGTTCATTTCGATTGGAAGCTTTTTTGCAAATATGCAAAGTAATTTGGCAAGTGTGGCAAGAGTTTTTGAATTACTGCGTACCTCTCCGGAAAAGTCCCGATATGATGTGAAAGAAAGTAGTATAGCCAGAGATGATGATATCATATCTTTTGAAAATGTCAGCTTCTCATATGATCGATGTAGAAAATCGTTAGATAACATATCTATAAATATTAAAGAAAATATTATGGTAGCAATTGTGGGACCGAATGGAAGCGGAAAATCAACTATCATCAAATTGCTTCTTGGATTTTATCCTCCAGATGGCAAGATAACTTTGTGTAAAAAAGCTTTCGGTGAATATAAGCTGTCTGAAATTCGGGAAAAAATATCATATGTTTCACAGCAACCCGTATTGTTTAATGCTACTGTTTTTGAAAATATAAGTTACGGTAAACCGGATGCCATAATGGAAGAAGTCATAGATGCTGCGAAACTGGCAAATATTCATGACTTTATAACAAGTCTTGAGGATGGTTATCAATCAATTGTTGGAGAAGACGGAGTAACAATGTCAATCGGGCAAAAGCAAAGAATAATAATAGCACGTGCATTGATTAAAGATGCACCAATTATATTATTTGACGAAGCAACGTCTGCGCTTGATGTTGAGAATGAAGGGGATATAATACAAACGCTTAAGAATATCAAGGGCAAGAAAACAATTATTATTGTTACACATAGACTGAGTTCGATTCAGGACGCTGATTTGATAGTGGTACTGAAAGATGGTCAAATAATAGATAAGGGTGACCATAAATATTTGCTAAAAAACAGCTGCGTTTATAAAAAACTATATGAACTGCAATCTGTATGAAAAGGATGATAAATGAGACAATGAGTAATGAGAGAATAAAGCTATTATGTATACCATATGCCGGGAGTTCTGCATGCTATTATAACAAATGGACGCCATATTTTAACAATAATATAACAGTGCACCCTGTAGAACTTGCTGGAAGGGGCATCCGAAGTGATGAGGGCTTTTATAATAGTTTCGACGATGCTATAGAAGATTTATTGAATAAAGTATTAAGAATTATTGGAGAATCAGAATATGTATTATTTGGACATAGTATGGGGGCTCTTATTGCATATGAACTATGCAACAGATTGATAACGAGTGAGGTAAAAAAACCCAAACATCTTATAGTATCTGGTTATGCCGCCCCACATCTACCGCAAACGGACTTAAATAAAGATTTCGAAGATATTGCTGCAGAATTGGGTGGTATTTCAGATGAGGTATGGAATGATCAAGATTTGTATAATATTTTTATGCCGATTTTAAAATCCGATTTCCAACTACTTAAGGAGTATAATTATCCCAAAAACAGAAAACCAATAAGTACAGACATTACAGTATTTTATGGGGAGGAGGATACTAAAACTCCGTTCACAAAAGTAGTAAAATGGAGAGAATTAACAAGCGGCATGTTTTACTGTTATTCATTTAAAGGAGGACACTTTTTTATTAACCAGCATATGGAAGAAGTAATTGATTGCATTAAAAATATTATTAGCAATAAATAGAAAAGGAAAAAGTTAAATGAGAATTTTACCTGTACAAAAAAAATATTGTAATTGTATTCAAATGATAATAATTTCATATGCAGAAAGTAAAAATATACCATATGACCATATGTTTTTGACTAAACTCAATTTAACAAAAGATTTTTATGGATTTTTGCGATTAGAAGATGAAAATGATTTAAATTTAAGCTTTAAAAAAAATTTAAGTATAAGGAAAGAATTGATACAGTATGATAACTTGGATGATTTATTTGTTCACATTAATTTAAAATTGGAAGATACGCCGATATTAGTTCATATTGATGCATTTGCATGTCCTTGGAATGAAGCATACAAAAAAATCAATGTTTGCCACTGTTTTTTAATAATTGATATTATTGGTGATACCTTAATAATTGTTGATCCTTACTGCTCAAAGGATATAATTCGGATAGATAAAAATATCCTATATAAATGGAAAGCTATAGAAGGTAATTTGGTTTATAAGCTGGTAATAGCTGCTTTAAAATACGAACCTGTCATAATAGAAGAGAAATTTTATTACAATATACTGGTTGATATAGTAAAAGTATTCGATATTGCAAAATATAAAGCAATTTGTGCTGATTTTTATGAACGGATTCGGGAAGATAAGTCTTATTGGAAAGACGAAAATCTATATATGAATCTGATTATGAACATAAATAATATCGCTTCACACCGCATGTTATTCGCAGAATCGCTAAATTACATCATACATGTATACCCCGATACTTATTATTCTTTAAAAGTATTGATACCATTATTACAGGAAATAAGCAAGAATTATACTTTCCTGAAAAATTTTTTTGTTAAAGAATTATTAACTCAAAAATCAAAAATCAAAAAACAAAGAAATTAAATCAATATTGGAAATTATTAACCAATAAGAATTCGATATGATTTATCAGTTGAAAGAAATATTGAAAGAAAAATAAATCAAAAAAGTTTATAAGAGGTTGCATTATGTTTAAAATAGGAATCATCGGTTGCGGATGGATTGTGAAAAAAGCATATTTGCCTGTTCTTGCCCAAATGAGCGATGTGAAAGTAAGCGGAATATTTGACATCAATTTTAAAAATGCGAGTAATATACGGAAGCAATACAAAATCTACGACAATATAGACGATTTTTTATGCACATCGCATGATGCTGTTATAATTGCTACACCAAATAACACTCACTCATATTATACAAATCTGGTTTTAAATTCAGGCATACATGTATTATGTGAAAAGCCTGTGGCATTTACAAGGTCTGCTGCTGAATTTTCAGTTTCCACAGCTAAAGCGAATCAAAAAATTTATCTTCCTGCGCTTGTAAACAGATTCAGAAAAGACGTTTTGAAATTCTGTGAGCTGGTTTCTTTGATTGGTGAGGTACTGGAAGTTGATGTCAGCTGGATTCGCAAATCAGGAATACCAAGGCCAGGCACATGGATTACAAACAGGGAAAAAGCAGGTGGCGGAGCATTAATTGATATTGGTACTCATGTAATAGATATAGGTTTAATGTTTATTTCAGACAAAAGAATAAAACATGAACATTTGATTTACGTAACCATTGAAGATATTGAACACAAAGGAGCCCAATGGAATATGAGCAATGAAAGCCAAAATATATCCATTGATGTGGAGACTTGGGCCAAGGGTGAAATAGTATTTGGCAATAATGTAGTACTGAAATTTAATGTTAGCTGGGCGTCCGATGTCAGCGAGGATGTTACAGCTATTAAAGTGGTTGGGACCAATGGGACAGTCAGTATGGACACATTGTTCGGGTTTAGCAACAATTTTATGCGGAAAAATATTATAATTAGACATACAGCGAAGGATGGCAAAGAGGAAACTGTATACTTCCCAATGAATAATACATTTGCGTTAGATGCTTTTAGTGACTTGGTTACCTATTTTATTGATTTGATATATGGGAATCGATTGAAAATTCTACAGCCGTCAGACGGTATTTATATTGTTGATGCGATAGAAAGGCTTTATAAATCATCTTTTATGAGGAAGGTGGATATATGAGCTATATCGGATTGGATATAGGTGGCTCGAATGTAAGGTTTGCTGTAACCAATGACTGGAATTTAAATAACTTGGAATATAATAAGAAGCCTTTTGTAAGATCTGGAAATCCTCAGAATGAAGTTGAAGAAAATATATGCAGCATAATTGATGATGTTTCTGATTGTGTTGAAGGCTTGAGTATTTCACTTGCAGCAGTGATGGATCGTAGCCGTAAGAAAGTGAAGATATGGCCTAATAATCCATCCTGGAACCATTACGATTTAGTACAACATCTAAATAGCAGATACAATGTGCCCATTGTTATAGAAGACGATGCAAATTGCGGAGCCATATGTGAGTATTATTTTCTAAAGGATTCTGTTAGAAACATGGCTTATATAACAATTGGGACTGGCATAGGATGCGGATTAATTTTAAACGGTTCACTTTTCACAGGAGAGAACGGTTTTGCAGGAGAATTGGGGCATATATATATGGGCTATGCAAGCAATGACAGCATGTGCAGCTGTGGGAATCAATCATGTTTTCAAGCGGTTGCTTCAGGTCCGGCTGTGCTAAAGAAATACAATTCTGTTGCCAAAACTCGTTTGATGTCATTGGAGCAAGTCCACAGGAAATACTTATATGGTGATCCCATTGCCGCAAAGTGTTTGTCTGACATGATAGATTGTATTTCAGGGGTTATATATAACCTTGCTATGTGTTTGGATATTCCGCTTTTTATAATGGGGGGTGGAGTAAGCAATATGGGAACAAACCTGATATCGCAAATTGAGAAAAAAGCAAATGAGCGCCTAGAATTTTTCGAACGCAGAATATCTGTTAAACAGGCGCATTTTGGAGAATTTAGCGGGGTATATGGAGCTTTGCAACTGCTTAAAAACTATTACTCATGGGGAAAGGAGAATAACCTATGAGCAGGAAAAGGATAGCAGTCATCAATGGGCCTAATATAAATATGCTGGGTAACAGGGAAGTCCGAATTTATGGGACAGAAAGCTGGAATTCAATTGAGAAAAAGGTTGAAGCTATCGGGAAACAAATAAATGCTGAATTGATATTCTACCAGTCGAATTATGAGGGAGACATTGTTAATTTTATTCAGCAAAATATCGACAAACTGTCCGGAGTAGTTATTAATCCTGCAGCTTTATCAAAAACAGGGTATTCGATACTGGATGCACTTAACGCTCAAGGAACGCCATATGTGGAAGTACATTTGTCAAACATTGTTGCCAGGGGCGGGTGGCATTCCGAGTCTATATTTACCGAAAACGCAGTAGGTTTTATTATGGGACTTAAAGGTTATGTTTATGAATTAGGTTTATTAGCAATAAATCATTATTTAGAGGAGAAAGGAGAATAAATATGGAAAAATTAGCAATTAAGGGGGGCATAAAAACGAAAACAAAGCCTTTTCCGAAATGGCCGTATTCAAACGAACGGGAACTCGAGTTAGTGGGAGAAGTGCTTTCAAGTGGAAACTGGTGGCGAATGACAGGAGATAAAGTAAAGACCTTTGAACGAAATTTTGCAGCTCTTCATGATGTTAAATATTGCTTGGGAGTGACCAATGGAACACATGCCATTGAGCTTGCTTTAACGACTCTGGGCATTAAGAGAGGAGACGAGGTTATTGTTCCTGCTGTAACCTTTATATCAACAGGGTCTGCAGTAATTTATTCAAACGCAACTCCAGTGTTAGTCGATATCGATCTTGAAACTTATTGCATGAATCCCGACGCATTTGAAAAAGCAATTACACCAAGAACAAAAGCAGTCATTCCAGTACATATGGCAGGTCATTCATGTGATATGGAAAAAATCTGTGCAATAGCTAAAAAGCATAACATCAGAGTTATTGAGGATGTCGCGCATGGGCATGGCGGTCAATGTAATGGAAAGATGCTTGGGTCATTTGGTGATATTTCTATCTTTAGCTTTCAAAACGGAAAAATCATGACATGCGGGGAAGGTGGCGCTATTATTACGAATGATGAGGAACTATATAAGAGGGCATATTTGATTCATGGAGTTGGACGTCCTGAAAATGACCGAGTATATGAGCATAGGGTTCTCGGCTCTAATTATCGTATGAATGAGTTCCAAGCTGCTATTCTAATAGCACAGCAGGAACGATTAAATGATATGAATAAAAAGAGGGACAGAAATGCGCTGCTGCTAGATTCACTATTGGCTGATGTAGACGGAATTAAGCCGCAAGCGCGTAAAGAGTATGCGACACTCATCACTCATTACATGTACATGTTTTATTATGACTCGAATTATTTTAATGGGCTTTCTCGGAAAGATTTTGTGGACTATCTGATTGCAGAAGGGATACCAGCATTTATTTGCTTCCCTGTATTATCCGATACAACTTTTTTCAAAAACAATGATTTCCATGGCCGCATTGATGAATTTGAACAATCCATATCAAATGACTTATCAAACGCAAAAAATGTTGCCGCTAATGTTGTATGGCTTCCCCATTATACGTTACTCGGTGATGAACAGGACATTATTGAGATTGCCAGTGCGATTAAGAAGATTCAAAGAGCTGTAAATATGAAATGAGGCAAATATAATGTTTAGAAATATTATTTTTGATTTTAACGGAGTTATCATTAATTCCCATGATGTTCAGGTCAAAGCTCTTACAGAATCGTACAGAGCTGTTTGTGGTAAAGGCGTACCTCCATATGATGAGTTTTTTCGGCTCTGTGGGGATAGCTTGGCAAACATTTTTAAGCAACTCAATTTGCCATCATCCATGATTCCAATTTATCAGCAAGTAAGCAGGGAAAATATTCATTTGATTAGAATTCATGACGGAATGTTTGAATTATTACAAAAACTGAATGAGATTGGTTACAATTGTGCTTTGTGTACTGGAAAAGAACGAAGTCGGACAATGGAAATACTCAAGCACTTCAATTTAGAAGATTTTTTCCGGATTGTTGTTTGTTCAGATGACGTACAAAATCCTAAACCGCATCCTGAAAGCTTACTGCTGATTATGGAAAAATTAAATGCATCAAAAGATGAGGTAGTAATGGTTTGCGATGGTATAAATGATATTATGGCCGCAAAAAATGCAGGGATAAAATCAATTGCTGTCACATGGGGGGATATTTGCAGGGATGTGTTGATTGAAAGCCAACCAACATATCTGGTAGACAATGTTTTAGAATTAATTATTAAGATAGGTATCGGGAGTGGCAATAGTGAATAGATTAAAGGTAAATTTAGCGCAATCTGGATATGAAATCGTTATACATGATAATTTTTCGGAAATATCTAATGAAATTAAACCATTATGGTCAGGGGAAAAGATAATTATCATTACTGACGATATTGTCGGAAAGTTATATTTATGCCCATTGGTTTCGGAGTTGAGTAAAATATGTTCTGTGATTTATTCATTTACATTGCCCAATGGGGAAGGCAGCAAGAGTATTGAAACACTGAACCGTATTTATGATTTTATGTTATCAAAGCGTGTTGACAGGTCTGATTTGATTGTAGCATTAGGAGGCGGAGTGGTTGGAGATGTTGCCGGCTATGCAGCGGCAACGTATTTAAGGGGAATAGCTTTTATCCAGGTTCCTACCACACTATTGGCACAGATTGATAGCAGTGTTGGGGGAAAGGTCGCTATTAATTACCAAGGTTATAAAAATATGATTGGCTCTTATTATCAGCCATTGCTTGTGTACATTAATATCAGCGTATTGAAGACACTACCTGAAAGAGAGTTTAAATGCGGATTGGTTGAAGCTGTGGTTCATGCGTTGATAGCTGATGCAAGTTTGCTGCAATACATGCATGAATATGTTAAAGATGTTGATACTTTAAAACAATGTAAAATAGAAGAGTTCATCTACAGGAATTGTAAAATTAAAGCAGAGATAGTTGAAAAGGATGAGAAGGATAAGGGGATTCGCAAGATATTGAATTTTGGGCATACAGTAGGTCATGCAATTGAAGGATTGTACGGATATGAATACAAGCATGGCGAATGTGTTGCAATAGGTATTGTGGCAGCATTTAAACTGAGCGTCTATTTTAAACTTATCAGTGAGGAAAAATTATGCTATATAAAAGCAGTATTAAGCAGTTTGGGGCTTCCTTTACATATTGATGGTCTTAATTGGATTTCCGTTGTAAAAAGGATTGTTTTTGACAAGAAAGCTTTGTCGGATAAGGTTACTTTCATTTTGCCTATTGATATAGGTAAGGTTATTGATTATGAGGTGAGCCTTGATAATCTTGAGAATATTTTTTCAAGTTATGATATCTGACATGTTTGTTGGAAAAAGCAAATAATACTTTTAAAGAATGGTGATATATATGAATATTATATTTGAAAACAAAGAGTATGGAGATTTATATAATAAATGTGTTATTGAAAAATTCAAGAAAAATTATCCTGAACCTAAGTGTGTTGCTGTTTGTATGAAGAGAAGCCCGGATTTATTATTTTTATTGTATTATCTATTTAAAAATGGAATTACATATATACCTATAGATCCTACTTACCCCCATGAACGGATTCAGTATATACTTCATGATTCGAAACCTGATATAGTTGTTTTTGATTTGGCAGAGAGTTCAAATAATGAATCAGTTTATAACAGTACTTACGCAAGCTTAATTGAACCTTGACAAATTCATGTGCGCCCAGACGAAGCTGTAGACTTGCTAGCTGGTGAAAGTCCAGTCCAAACAGACGCCAAGGGGTTTGGTAGCTATAAACCCAGTATTGTCAGTAATGGCAATGCTGAAGCGGTTTG
>JABUEW010000026.1 GCA_013314855.1 Bacillota bacterium
TAATTAATATAATCAATTCCAGGGCTTTATTTAATTACAGGGTTCATATTACCCTGTGGATAATATATTACAATGGTTTTAACGACGCCTGTACTAAAGTGCAGGGGTTATACTTTCGACTAAAAGTAGATTAAAGTAAATGTGGGTGTTGTGCAAACCTGCCACTTTACTTATTCTCCATGGTTTTAGTAAATATCCGAAAGCTTTTCAACCCTGCATTCTACCGTATACGGGTCAATCATTACATACTTTTCCGGAGAATTCAATATAAGCCTTTGTGCAGACTCAATGCGCTTGTAACGGCATTGCTGAACAATAGGTGTTCCAAAGCTGAATACCCTCATTTCACCTATCCGTTCAACAGCACGTTTTACACCTTCGTATATTTCACGGGCTGCCCGCATGGGATGTTTACTGACAGCAAGATTCCTTCCAAGGCCACGTTTTGTATATACTGTTTCTACCCAGGGCAGGAATCTTTTAGCTTCCACTGTCCCCTGATAGTCACTCGCTACAAAAATTACAGGGACACCTGCAACTTCATTTGCCATTGCAGCATCTATTGCAATTTCTCCTACTTCAACTTCGTTAATTTTTACCCACTGTAAGGTCTTTGAACTAAAGGTATGGCAAAGGACTCCGTCTATAGTATTATCCATTGGATGATATCCGATTAATAATACGCCTGCAAAGGTATTGTCAATCCCAGGCCAGCGGTGCCTTGCCCCAGTTCCCATAACAATTTCACATCTGTCGTCCAGTTTATCATACTGAAGATTAAGGCTGCTGCCATGATTATCCCATATATAAACTTCTGTGGCTCCCGAATCAAATAAAGCCGCTGCTGCTGCATTTGCTTCCCTCACAGCTTGTTGACAGGCAAATTGATAGTTAACGCCGTCGGTTAAAGGCTGTTCAGGAGCACCCACGGTACAGGCAACTCCTTCCAAATCAACACCAATCATAAACTTCATAAATCAACTCTCCTTTTCAAGTTCAAGGTTTTCGATGTCCGATACTTGGACTATCCTCTGTGATTCCCTCATCTCACATCCCAGAAAAACACATGTATTTTTTCATTCCCCCCAAGTAGTTAAGGGTATGAATCGGATTGCGCAGGTAGTTACATCTACAGGGATACGAACAAGCCTTTGATAGTTATTTCTTACTTCCAACAGCAAATGGTACTTACCCTAGCCATCCTCTGTTGCAATTTGAAAATCCTTAACCAAAGTGTGCGGAACATGAAATGACGAATGACCTTCAAGCGGCCAAAAACATGGCATATTCTTAATTTCTCGGTTTAAATCACTGTCGAATACAAATCTGATCTCATTAATATGCTCAGCTTTTTCAAACGTGTATTCAACCCAGTCGCCCTTACTTCCGGTCCATCCGTTATCCTCACTGCCAATTGGCCTGTCGAATCCATTTCTTAATACCTCTGCGCAACCCTGCGATGTTAAAATCCTGGCTCTCATTGTGAGCTCCGGTATCTCTCTTTTATGCCATAGAAGGTAACAGTCGTCTTCCATTAATAATTTTTGAAGTGTTGCGATCTCTTTTTCATAAACACCTCGTGGTGTTAAACCCTTTTTTACGGCAATAGCCGCTGCAGTTCCAACCGCCTGTCCAATGACATTGCAGGTACCCATGACCCTTGTTGCACTCATAGCTGCATGTGTGGTACTTATATTTCTTCCCGCAAAGAACAGGTTTTCAATGTTTTTTGAATAAAGGCACCTGTAAGGTATGCCAAAGGGTGACGGTACAGAATGAAAAGTGGTCGGATACCCTAGGTGCTTAAATCCTGCAAGATGATGGTCATCCATACTCCATCCTCCGTAAGCCACTAAATCGTCAAACCTGCCCTGGGCCATTATATCATTCTGGGTCAGGATGTGATCCCCTACGTAACGTCTGCTCTCCCTTTTACCGGGAAGAAAACCGATCCAGTCTATCACCCAGTTATCAACCCCGTGATCTCCATGGTTTTTCATGTGGTCCCAAACCCCGAAAGCGATCTTCAATAATTCTTTTATCCACAGCACCTGTAAATGCAGTCATTGTACCACCGCCGCTTAATCCCATCATTCCTATTCTATTCGGGTTTATCTCAGGCCTGGTTTCAAGATAATCAATACAGCGCATAGAATCCCATATATTAAGGGTCAAAGTATATATTCCCAAAATTGAACCTTTCATATAATTTATATCACATGGGTCACGTCCTGGGAAATGTGAATTATAACCTTTTTCACCATATACCCTTACCCTTGGAATAATGGTTAAAAAGCCTGCTTTTGTCATTTGTTCTCCATAATTATGATTGTGTGTTTTAATATTCTCTACATGCTCAGGAGATGATTTTATCCCTGCTATAGGTTCGTTCCCAAACGGATTATGTCCATGACTGCACAAAATGGCCGGATTTGAACCATCCGGTTTCATTTCTTTAGGACGGAGGACATAGCAGGACACTGACATAAACTCTTCAGAATTAAAAACAACTTTCTCCCTTATAATGTCGCCATCTTCGATTAAGTATTCAATCTCAGCATCAAGATCGACTTTTTTAGGAAATTCCCCCAGGAGTTCCAACAATTTAGGATAGGATTTATCCTACCATATTGTCCAATCCTCTTTTGTCTTACCTTTAAATGCCAGTTCGGGTTCCCAGTCTGTAATTTTATTTTTCCAATACTCATCCATTAAAAAATTACGTCTAGCCATAAAAACCCCCCTCTTATTCATAATAACAATACTTGCATTTAGTAGCCATAGTACATCGTTATATTTGGTATATCTGGCATCACTTTACAAATAAATTATACCTTATACATTTGAATAATTCAACCGGATTCTTTGTTTTAATAGTGGCAGGTTTATGTGAGACCTGCATTTGCTTTAGTCGACTTTCGGCCGAAAATATAACCCCTGCACTTTAGTCCAGGTATCATTAAGTTTCGGAATGCCGGATAATATGTAAATTTGAAGCTGACCTCATGTACTTATTGGTTTTTTACATGCGGTCAGCTTTAAATTGTTATAAAATATGTCTGTATTGAATTTTAGATACTGAGTTGTATGTAGTTTTATTTTATTATTCCCAATGCCTTACTCTGCTTTTCACATTCATCCAGGTAAGCTTTGTAGTTATACTTAGTTTCCAACGTCTTTAAAAATTCATCGTATTTGTCGAGAGGTTCTTTTTTAAATAAAAACTTGATGATCATATCTCTAGGAGCCTGCCCGAAAACTCTACTTTAAAAAAGCTTCATTTATTTCCAGGCTTAATTTTATGGAAATTTATGTATAGTTATCTCTAAATAATATGTAGTTTTCTGAGTTATGCCGGTGGAATCCCGTATTTATATTCAGTTTTCATCCCCTTTTATTTCTCTCAACTCATCTGAGGACATAGTTCGTTCACCTCTTGAAATATCAGGTTTAGTTTTATTTTGTATATATTCCATAATCATTTTCACATTGTGATTTATAGATGCCATAATAATCTGCCATTTTGTTTTCTTTTTGCCTCTGTACCGTGACTTTCGCCCACCATGTGATTGTTACCATGGGATATGCTCCTCTCTCCATTTGCTCGTTTACTGTAATCTTTCTTGAATTCCTCAGTCTTTTGGTACACCCTCTGGTCCTGCAGTTTGTCTTCATAGGGATGGATCAATATCCGCCTCCCATCTATCTTTACATTGGGTGCATTTTTCCCTTTGGGGACAATTTCTGCATGTTTTCTCCGAAAAATGGACCGAAAACTTTTTTCTTCCCTCGAGGACCTCTTTAGCTTTGAACTCCCTTACCTTGCCTTCAGGGCAGGTGACAGTACCTTCTTTTAAATCTATCTTAAATTCATCTTTTGTATAACCACCGGCTCCATTATGACTGGACCTGACTTTAACACAAAACTCCATTTCCTCTTTACGTTTTTCCATCTCTTCAAAATCCGAATATGCACTGTCTCCATACATCTTTTTTATTTCTACACCATTACTCTTTGCTTCTTCAATAAGCTTACCCATATATCTCCCGTCCTCGGTGTTTGCACCGTCAACCTCAACAGCCACTAGGTTTCTTATACTCTTTATCATAATCGTTTCTCTGTATAAATATTTTCCTTCCTATTTCACTGTTAAAATATCTCTTTCGGTGCTCGGATAATGTATTTGCATCAATTCCATCAAAATCTCTTGGAGCTGTTATTGCATACTTTACCCTCTCATCAAACCTTGACTCGCCTTCAAATTCACGGTCCGAATACCCCTTTTCAAGCTGTACCAGCATCCCTGCAAATGTGTATACAGGAGATACTGATGGCCTTCCGTAATAGGAAAACAACGGCTGGAATATTTTCTCGTCCAGATTTTCCAAGACCCATTTTCTCATTTTATGCCAGTAGCTGTTTTCCGGAATTTTCCCTTCCAACCAGTAATCTGAAAATGTTATTTGCTTTTCTACACGACCCATCATATTACATCACCAATTTCTCCTTAGTTTTAATAATATTATAGCATAAATCTAGAGAAATTTAAAGATATATGTAAAATAATGAACATAATTTTAATAAATTAATTAATATCGTTAAATTTGTAGTATAACTCCTACTTTTATATTATGTATTACTATATTTTAACATTAAATGCATTATTTATAGTATGTCTTCGGGCAGGCTCCTAGGCGCACAGGAGGGTTCACAGATTACTGTCCGCATGTTGTATGCATCACCCGGTTATCAACAAACAGTTAAAGGAGAAGAGGGGCAGGAGAAATAGAGAGGAATGGCCTGTCCGCATATAGAATAATATGGTGAAGAAAGCCAGTTCTTATAAATGGTTTATTTGGGTAACACTACTTTTTGCCTATCTGATCGTGATTTTTCACAGATGGTCTTTCGGGGTTATCGAAGATAATCTGTCCAGTAGCTTTTGCATGTCGGCGACAGCTTTTGCAGGGATTGGTTCAATGTATTTTTACGCATATGCGTTTATGCAGATTCCGTCGGGAATGCTTGCAGACAGCTTGGGAGCAAGGTTCACTGTAACGGTGGGTATGCTTCTGGCAGGTACCAGTTCTTTTTTATTCGGTTGCTCATCCAGTATTTTTTATATTTTTGCAGGAAGATTTCTTGTAGGTATAGGGGTTTCGGTAGTATTCATATCTATTTTAAAAATATTGTCAAAGTGGTATGAAGAGAAGAAATTCGGCACAATGACCGGATTAACATCCTTTATTGGAAACATCGGAGGGATCCTTACCCAATCCCCTTTTGTAATCATACTATCACTGATATCCTGGCGGATTGCGTTTATAATGATAGGTACTATAACCTTGTTGATAGCCTTTCTATGCTTTGTCATTTTTAGAAATGATCCTGAAGATATAGGAATTTGCCTTGTTAAAAATAAAAAAAGGAAGTTGGAAAAACGAATAAAATCAGGATTACGCAAGCCTTGATAGAAATACTGAAAAATCCGTACACATGGCCGCCTTTTTTTATGAATGCAGGAATTTATGGGGCTTATCAGGCACTTGCAGGGGTCTGGGGGCAAAGTTATATAATGAAAGTTTACGGAATGAACAGAATCACTACTGCTAATTACATGCTTTTGCTATTTATCGGCGCTGCCTTCGGAAGTGTCGTTATAGGTAAACTATCCGATATGTTATCAAAAAAAAAGCTTCCAATGATAATATTTGGAGCTGTTAATCTTGGATTATGGGTATTTATTGTTTTGCTTAACGATGGAAAAGTGCCTTTCGAAACACTGGGAATATTACTGTTTTTGCTTGGTTTCTCACAAGCTGCTATTATTTTATCCTGGGCTTGCGGCAAAGAGGTTAATAACCCAAGATTTGCAGGTATATCCATGGCGGTTGTAAATATAGGAGAGTTTTTAGGAGCTGCAATTGTACCTATGATTACAGGGGTGTTTTTGGATAAATATAAGAATTTATTAAGTGCCCAGCAAGTATACGCAAGGTCTTTTACTTGCTACCTTATAAGTGCAGCCTTGGGTTTTGTTTGTATATTTTTTATCAAGGAAACGAAATGCAGGAATATATTTTAAGACTCTCATGCTTACGGTTAACGAACTTGATGTGGATTTCAACGGCCAGTATAACACATTGGTTATTGCTCATAAAGACACACCTGGCTCAATATTATATTTATTGCAGAATCCTTAAGCACCCTCATTCCAGAGAACAGAGGCCAGAGAACAGAGAACAAATTTTGGAAATTACTTCAAAGCAATACTTAAAATCTGACATCTGATTTCTGTTGTCTATTTTCCAGTATGGGGAATCCCCTTTCCAAACCCCAGCGTATAGTAATTTAATTACCAAATATTAGGGTTTTTTATAAATTACTATACGCTGAAAAAGTATTCACAATGAACGACATTCACAAAGTATTTTTTACAAATACTTTGCCAGTACATCCTTATCTACTTCCGACGCAGAGTCTTCATCAAGGAAAAGGTTGGCATTTTTATGCCTTTTGAGCATGGTAGCAGGTATTATATTTGTCACATCATTTTCCAGTGTCAGTTTTATAGCATTTGCTTTTACTTTATAAGGGACGCATGAAACTATTATATTGCATTGCATAATTTGGTGTACCGACATTGAAATTGCCTGCTTGGGAACATCATCCACCGTTGAAAACCACCCTTCCCTGACTTGCTGTTTTTTACAGGCTTCATCAAGACTAACAATAATATAAGGCTCCCTGGTATCGAAATCAGCCGGCGGGTCGTTAAAGGCAATATGGGCATTTTCCCCTATCCCTATTAACCCTAGGTGTATCGGTTCTCGACTAATTTCCTTATTTAGTTCAAGGATATTTTTTTCCACATCTCCTTCACCATCAACAAAAAATACTTTTCCCGGATTTACAATGCTCACAAATCTTTCTTGCAGATATTTTCTAAAGCTCGCCGGATGTGTTATAGGCAGGTTTATGTATTCATCCAGATGAAACATCTCAACCTTACTCCAATCCAAATCCTCTTTGACTAGATACTTCAATGTATCAAATTGGGATGCTCCTGTAGATAAAACTATTCTGGCCTTATTGTATTTCTCTATGCTCTGTCTAATAATGTTTGCTGAAAAAGCTGCGGCAGCTTTACCCAATTCTTCTGAATTTTTAAATACTCTTACCTTCATGCAAATCACTCCCCTTATTTATAGTAATCGATTACTATATATATTCATAATATCAGATATCCAAGAAAGTATCAATAAGAAAAATACTAATCGGAAAAATTTTGTTTATCATGTTTAAACCAAGAAAATAAAGGGCAGGTTAAAAATAAAACTTAACAATAATGTAATATATATATATCAAAATCTATGGTATGATAATAACATATAGTTAAAATCTCAGGGCTCGGGAAAGAATCCTATGGTAGTTTCTCAGAGTATTATCTTGGGATAAAGATAAAAATAATTGCAAAGTTTAATATTTAGAAAGGCTTAATACTTGGAAAGGTTAAAGGTAGCAAATATGAAAATACTTATGGTGTATCCTACATACCCGAAAACATACTGGAGTTTCCATTATGCACTGAGATTTATATCAAAAAAGGCCAGTTTCCCACCACTTGGTCTTTTAACAGTTGCATCAATGCTTCCTGAACATTGGGAAAAAAAGCTTATAGATATGAATGTATCAAAGCTTAAAGATAAAGATATTATGTGGGCTGATTATGTCTTTATAAGTGCAATGGTTATTCAAAGTAAATCTGCCCGGCAGGTCATAGACCGTTGTAAAGCGCTCGGCGTTAAAACTGTAGCCGGAGGACCTCTATTTACTTCAAGCTATGAAGACTATGGCGATGTTGACCATATTTTATTAAATGAAGGCGAAGTAACATTGCCTCATTTCCTTAAGGATTTAGAAAATGATACAGCAAAACACATTTATAAAGAAGATGGGTGGGCCGATATAGAAAAAACGCCAATCCCGTCATGGAACCTGATTAATATAAAAAAGTATGCATCAATGAATATTCAATACTCCCGGGGCTGTCCTTTCAACTGTGACTTTTGCAATATTACGGTCCTCTACGGGCATGCCCCACGTACAAAGCAAGCTTCACAGCTATTGAGAGAGTTAGATGCGCTTTATGAGGCAGGCTGGAGAGGCGGAGTATTCTTTGTTGACGATAACTTTATTGGCAATAAGAAAAAGTTGAAAGAAGAAATACTTCCAAGTTTAATTAACTGGATGTCTGAAAAGAAATATCCCTTCTCCTTTATGACGGAAGCTTCAATAAACCTTTCCGATGATGAAGAACTGATGCAGCTAATGATCAAAGCAGGGTTTGATACAGTATTTATCGGAATTGAAACACCTAATGAAGATAGTCTTGTTGAGTGCAACAAACTTCAGAATAAAAACCGCGACCTTATAATGTGTATAAAGAAAATTCAGAGATACGGGTTACAGGTTCAGGGAGGATTCATAGTTGGATTTGATAATGATAATGTATCAACTTTTGACAAACTGGTAAATTTTATACAGGAAAGCGGAATAGTTACTGCTATGGTTGGCCTTTTAAATGCTCCAAAGGGGACCAAACTATATAAAAGGCTGATGGGAGAAGGAAGGCTTTTACATGATATGTCCGGCGATAACACGGGTTTTACAATAAACTTTATACCGAAAATGAACCTTGAAATATTGATGAACGGATATAAACATATAATTAATACAATATATTCCCCAAAGCACTACTATGAAAGAGTGATAACCTTTTTAAAGGAATACAATCCTATAAAACAAGGTGTACAACGAATAAAACTTATTGATATTACAGCATTTTTAAGGTCTGTTGTACAATTGGGAATTATCGGTAGAGAAAGGTTTTATTATTGGAAGCTGTTTTTTTGGTCATTATTTAAGCGTCCAAAACTTTTCCCTCTGGCAATATCATTTTCCATATATGGCTTTCATTTCAGGAAAGTATTTGAAAATAATTAAGACCTACTTCATAGTCACTTATGAAAGTATCATGAGCGAAGAGTATAACGCACGCAGCAAGGCAAGGGATAAGGTGCAAGGTGCCCAGAGCATTTATAACCGCAGCATAGGAGCATAGAACATATCGAAGCTTACCGGAGCTTACCGGTGTTTACCGAAGCTTACCGGTGCACATACAAAACACGCAAGGGCACCTACACCGATTCCTATATTTTACTTTCCTACTTTCTTTGCTGCATTCTTAATACCTTTAATTATTGCGTCAAGGTCATCTTCAGTAAGTCTTGGATGATGAGGAGTATTAAACTCTCTCCTGTAAAAAAATTCTTCAGCTATTGGGCATAAATCCTGTGCGTAACCCATTTTCTTAAGGCCTGTAAAGTGATATGTGGGTTGATAGTGGAGAATTCCCTGGATTCCTTCTTCCCTGTAAAGGACCCTCAGGAAATCATCCCTGCTTGCGCCTAATTCCTTTTCCTCGACACAGACAGTATATAAGTGATAAACATGCTTACAGTTAGGATCTTCATAAACAGGGGTTATTCCCTTAATGCCTTTAATTCCCTCTGTTATATACCTGCCATATTCTATCCTCTTTTCATTAAGTTTGTCTAATTTTTTCAACTGTGCTATTCCAACAGCTGCCTGGGCTTCATTCATTCTATAATTATTGCCCCATTTCCCATAATAATCTACTACATCAAAGTGCGAAGGTATCCAGTAATCCTTTTGATCTTTCCAGTGTTCAAGGTTCATGCACCTAAGTTTTTCTATTCCTTCAGCATACTTGTCATTATTGCATGTAATCATTCCTCCTTCACCTAATGTAGTCATATTCTTCAGTGAGTGGAAGCTGAAACATCCAAAGTCTCCTATGGAACCTGCTTTTCTTCCTTTGTATTCAGCTCCCGGAGCATGAGCACAATCTTCCAATACAACTAAATGATATTGTTTTGCAATTTCCATAATTGGGTCCATGTCCACCATCTGGCCTCCATAGTGGACAACATAAATTGCTTTAGTCCTGTTTGTAATTTTCTTTTCAACTTCTTCCGGGTCGATATTAAAAGTTCTGGGATCAATGTCTGCATATACAGGAGTTGCCCCTTCTTTAAGTATGACAAGAGATGTGGCTATAAAGGTATTTGGTGTAACAATTACTTCATCTCCGGGCCTTAAACCGATAACCTGTGAACATACATGCATGGCTGTAGTACAGTTGCTTACTGCAAAGGCATACTTGGTACCACAGTATTCTGCAAATTTCTTCTGGAATGTCTGAACCTGGGGGCCCATTGTAAGAGAGTCCTGCTTCATTGCCTCAAGGACTGCTTTTTCCTCTTCCTCATCGTAAATACTACCGAAGAATGAATATGGTACTTTTAAAACCACCCCTTCATCAACCTTGTAGCTACTGGTGATACCCCCTTCTGATTCCTTGCCGACGTTAACCTTACTCATAAATAAGACCTCCTTTAAAAATATTAATATAGTAGTATAAATTATAAATAGTCCGCCAATCTCAAAGCATAATAAGCTTATCATTCCTGGGTCTTGAGACTTCTTAACACTTAATGTATCAGTACTTCAAAGGTTAGATATTAATTTATGCATTGTCTAAATTAATTATACACAAAAAAAGAAATACTTTCAAGATAAATTTTATTTTTCCCTAAATCTTTTCCTTACACTATTTACCTTAAATTTTTAAATTCTTTTCCTAAATTAAATTTCAGGTCCCATAAGGTCAAAAAGCTTATCGGTAACATATAATGACACCCCGGTTATAGCACGTTCAGCATCAATATTAACTCTTTCATACTGTAAATTCTTTGTAAATTGCTCATAAGCCCTGGAATTTGCCTCCTCTAGAGCAATTTTATACACGTAGTCTGTAGTTAAAAGTACATCTCCATTTATAATTATTCTTTTTGGATTAAATATATTAATAATATTTGCAATTCCTATCCCTAAATATTGGCCGCACTCTGTTAGAACTTCCTGAACATCATAATCTCCCATTTCAAAAGCCTTTACAATAGTTTCATATGTTAAAGCCATACCCTTTTCCCTGATTAACTTTTTTAATACACAACACCTGCCTTGCTGTAAAAGTTCATTGCATTGATTTATTACAGCATCTACGGAACACATGACTTCCAGGCATCCTCTGTTACCGCAAAAACAAGGAGGACCGTCTTTTTTTACGGTAGTATGTCCAATTTCTCCAATTACAGCTTCATTAACTTCATTTTTATAAAAATTAATAATCCCTACTCCCATCGTAAGGTCTAGAAATATAATATTCTCTTCTGCATTTATGCCGTTTTTACGTAATACGGCCAATGCTTTTGTCTTTGAATTATTCTGTATATAAACAGGAAGGTGAAAAAGCTTTTCAAAATATTCTTTCAGCGATAATCCCTTCCACTTCATACTTGTAGATATTTCAAGCCTTTCATCATTTAGAACCAGGCCGGAAACTGCAATACCAATACCTACTACATTAGCAGATTTCAGTTTTTCAGCTTTATTCAACATTAAGCTTATTTCTTTTTCAATCATTTTTAAAATTTCATGTTCTTTTACTTCCTTGTCCAATCTCAAGGTTTTCCTTTCAATAATATTGCCAATATTGCCATCCAGGTCGGTAAAGGCTACATCAATACTGGAAGTCTCAATGTTAACGGATATAATATTGGCAGCAGAAGGGTTAAACCTTATTAAAACAGCTTTTCTTCCTACCTCCTTTGAATCTACTCTTCCTACTTCCACGCACAGGTTTTTATCCATCAAATATGTTACTATGTTTGTAACGGAAGATGGACTCAAGCCGGTATTCTTAGCAATATCCGGCCTTGCCACCTCCCCTTTCTGTCTTATAAAATTCAACACTTTTAATCTGTTTATTTTTTGCATTAATTGCACATTTCCAACTGCATTATCTATTTTCAAGCCTATCCTCCTTATTAATCATTTAGGGCATTTAGGGCCTATATAACCTATATAAAGTTTAAACTTAGTGGATCAACAAATGGTATAGGAAATACTCTGCTGAAAAAATCAGCAAATACATCAAAATTCGATTCAGGCAAAAAGTCTTCCCTGCATACCTCAGCACCTCCAAAAATCATGTCATTTAACTTGGCTTTATCAAATATTATACATGTATACCCATTATAGGAAAAGCATGCACCTTTATCATCATTTATAAATTCCAGGTTGTCAATAAATCTATTATCATAGATTTCATAAAAATGCTGTTTTAAAGATTCCATAAATCCTTTGAAATTAACTATTTTTATTGTCCCGCTAAGCCTCTTTTCTTCTAGCGGTATATTTTTCTCTCTACAATAGTCTATAGCTGACTGGTGATAAGTCATAAGCCTCCCTTTTATGCTTTCAAGACCATATTCTTCTATAAGCTTGGAACATGCATCAATTATTAGTTCTCTTGGCCCGGCGCAGTCATATATAGTTGCTGTATTTCCGTCAATAACCATATAGAAGTAGGCTTTATAATTGCCTTTATCCTCAATTATATATGTTTTCTTCTGTGCCGACTTTTTCATAACAAACTTAGAAGAATTTAGCAACTCATAAAATTTATCATAATGGCGTACAAACCTTATGCTTTCCTGTCTATAAAGGTCCACAAGTTTCTCAAAACACTTCTGGCCAGATGTCTGGACATTGAATTCCCTGATATTATAGTTACATGTATTGTAGTTATTTAACAAGTTATTTAGAGCTTTATTGCCGTTATTTCCAGTAATACTATAGACATACATTAATCCTGCCGGCATACTTCCAATATTTCTATACAACCGCCTATCCCCGGATATTAGAAGTACATCAACACCCTCTTTGTTCATTTTATTAAGACAATCATCAAGAAGCATGGATGCATAACCTCTACCCCTATATTCTTTCAATGTAGCAACTCCCCCAAGAGATGCGATATTAATATTGCATCCGTATATGGATACTGTACCTGGAAGATAATTTATATTTGAAACAGGCTTTCCATCTTCCACAATAACTCGTATATTATCTATATTTTCTTCGCAAAACAAATCAGGAAACTCTTGAAACATTGACTGAGTAGCATCCTCAAAGTTACGGAAAACTTCATTGGACAGGCTTTCCACCAAAGGCAGTTCATCAACTCTTGCAGCTCTTGGTCCTTCCATTATATATCCCTCCTAAAGAAAGTTTTACACTCCAACCAGTCTTGCAATTTTTGCCGGCATTAGTTATGGCAAACAAAACGCCCTCTACTCCCCATAACACTATCCCTTCCATTAAAATTAATTGTACTATATGGATAATTATTTTGCAATATGATAAAAATAAAGCCCTTAGAGGCTGTAGATTAGAACGGGAGATTAACAAAAACGTTGTTCTAAATAAAGCAAGGTCGATTTTGCACATAGCTGAATTTACAGCCTCTAAAGCCTGTAGTGATTATAAGTCTCACAAAAGGTCATCAAGAATAGGCTTAAGCCCTACTGGCGTTACCGTATTGTCTGCCAGTTTATCAACAACTCTGCTTGTTTCATTAACACAGCAGGAAAAATTAAGGACGCTATTTTCTTCAAAGCAGGTATCATTAATCTTTTTAACTATACTGATTCCATATACTTTTTTTCCGGCAAGCTCACTTTTGTAGTCAATATTACTTTCAAGCAAGTAATATTCGAGCTCCATAGGAATGTCGTGGAAATAATCGTTAGATTCTTTTAACACAAGTTTTCTCTTTAGAAATTTAGTAACCAATTCATTTCTACCTCCCAAACTTCATATTTTTATTTATTACATTATTATTATACAATAATTTACTAAAAATTACAATAGTGTTAATTAATATTATTATATCCATTATATTATATGTCTGTTATATACTTTCAGGAGGAGAATTTAAGGTATCGTCTTTTTTTTTGCTCATCTTGACTCATATTGATTTTTTACTTGTGGCTCGGGTAGCTCCCGTAGAAATGCCTCCATCAACAAGTATTGTTTGGCCTGTCACGTATTTGCTTTCGTCTGATGCCAGGAATATAATTATCCCATCAAGGTCATCAGGCTGGCCGGGGCGTTTCAGTGGTATTCTGTCGCATATATATTCAACCCATTCTTTATCTTCATACAGTACTTTGTTTTGTTCAGTTCTGAACCACCCGGGAGCAAGGCAGTTTACCGTTATACCGTATTTTCCCCAATCATCTGCCAGGCTCATGGTCATCTGTTTAACTCCGCCCCTGCTTGCACAATAAGGTGTAATTCCTGCATAACCAAAGACACTGGTAACAGAGCCTATATTTATTATCCGTCCGTACTTTCTCGGTATCATCTTTCTCGCTACAGCCTGGGCAACAAAAAATGAACCCCGAAGATTGGTATCAAGGACTGTATTCCAGTCGTCCCATGTTATTTCCAAAGCAGGTTTCCTAATATTACAACCCGCATTATTAACAAGAATATCTATTTTCCCGTATTCTTCATACGCCTTTTCTACCATTTTTTGTATACTATTATAATCACAGACATCCAGTTCCACAGGCAATGCTTTTCTCCCCAGGGACTCAATTTCTCCCCTAAACTTCTCAAGAGAATTTATGTTCCTGCTTGTTATTACAAGGTCTGCACCGGCTCTTGCCAAAGCACGCCCAAAATATTGCCCCAACCCTCTGCTGGTCCCGGTAATTATTGCAACTTTTCCCGTTAAATCAAACATATTATCAGCCACTTAAACCACTCTCCCAATATTTTATTTTTCTCACGGTTTTAATATAACTTTCATTAAACCCGGTTCTTTATCATATAACCGTTTAAACCAGGCAGCACCCTCCTCCAATGGCGCAACGGCACTGATAAAAGTGTCTATATCAACAGCACCCCCTGCTATCATATCAAGACATCTTTCATATTCTCCAGCTGAAGCGCAACTTCCATTCAAGGTAATTTCCCTGGTTACAACCAATTGTAAAGGCAGCTCAACAACAGGAGACAGATTTCCTACTATTGTTGCTAATCCACCTTTCTTCAGGCATTTTACTGCAATATCCAAAGTGGATGAAATACCTACTACTTCGAAAGATACATCTACACCCCTGTTTTTAGTAATATTATATATTTCTTCCACAACATTTCCCCCGTCTGCCTTAATCCCCGCAAAAGCGCCAAATTTTTCAGCAAACTGCAATTTGTCCGGGTCTATATCAACTGCTATCACCTTGCCGCACCCTGCATTTATCAATAGCTGAATAATAAGAAGGCCTATCATTCCCGCTCCGACTACGACAACATTATCATTAAGCTTTAAACTAGTCCTGTTTAGAGCATGAAGAGCAATAGAAAGCGGCTCAACCATTGCAGCCCTTTCAAAAGATACAGTATCGGGAATTCTGTAAAGTATATGTTGAGGTACAGCCACATACTCAGCGAATGCGCCATTTTGACGGTATTCACTGCAGGATACCCCTAATACACGCCTGTTGTCACATAGGTTGATTTTCCCATTAAAACAGTAATAACACTTGCCGCAGTATATTGTAGAATCAAAGGTTACCCGGTCTCCCGGCTTAAAATTCCTCACGTTACTCCCGGTTTTATCAATAACACCGGAAGCTTCATGACCCATAATAATAGGGGGAATTCTACGCCCTGTACTTCCGTCCATACCGTGCACATCACTTCCGCAAATAGAACATGCCTTTACCCTTATTAATACATCCTCAGGACCTATTTCGGGAGTTGGTACGTCCTCCACTTCAAACTTTTTATAATCTTTTAAAACTAGGGCTTTCACACTATCACATCCTTATTATAGAATTAATGTAATTTTAATATAATTACATATGCATTATTAAACTCTTAACTTTATGCCTAACTTTATGCTGGCCTACTTAAGAACTGTCTCTATAAGCTTTAGAATTTGTAAATGTGCTTGCTAATTTCCTGCTTGCTAATTTCCTGCTTGTTAATCCTCCTATACCGTGAAGGGGTCATTCCCCGGATTTTCTTAAAAGCCTTACTAAAATGGAACTGGCTGGAATATCCAAGCCGGTCCGATATCTCGGATAGGGAAAAAGGGGTGTTTTTCAGCAATTCTTCAGCCATGCCTATCTTGAGGTTATCTACATACTTTTTAGGCTGCATTCCGGTAATATCTTTAAAAACCTGCCGGAACCTTCGTTCACTCAATCCTGCCATATCTGCCATGGTTTTTACCGAAATACTTTCCCACATATTAGATTTTATATGTACTATCACTTTTTCAATAGCCTCCCGGTGAGGGTTGCTGACTTCCCTGCTTTCTATATGCAACAGCCATTTATGAAGCAATATATTTAAAGTGGCTGAAGCTAATAAAAGGGATGCATTATCATTTTTCCTGAGAAGCTCCATGCAAGTATTACAATTGCCGGCTTCACCTTCCACATAGTCAACAAAAAAAACCTTGTTCAAGGGTAACTTTGTCCCCCAACCTGAAGCAAACTCAAACCACCAGAAATCCCATTTTTCACCACTACAAAAATAACGTCTCACCTTATCATGCTCAAAAAAGATAAGAGTACCAGGCCCTACAGGCATTTCTCCAATCCCTTCAATAGCTACTATCCCCACTCCTCCTGTTGTCCTTAAAGCTATCAAATCTTTATTTCCAACTCCCTTCTTCTTTACATCGTAGGTAGGGTCGGCATATACTACATATACTGTCCTCAGAGCTACGGGTTCTATTGCCATTGGCCTGTTGGTTATTGAAAAATCAAATTTCATAAAAACATTATACCTTATAATTGCCGTAAAGTATATATTTTTTACCGGATTTAACATTTGATTTTGCAGGAATAAGTACTATTATATATATTAAGATAAAATAATATATGATAGAAAAAGCGAAAAACATTTTAAAATTTAAAAAGATAAAAGATTAATGATTGTTTTTTCGGGGTGGTATTTTTGGATAGCAAAAGTTTATATGATGGAATACATGCTATGGTGCCAAGAGAGAGTATGAATCCAGGGGCAAGAAAACTCCGCGACTTCTATGAAAAAAAGCCTGATGCTCCAATTTATCAGTGTGAATTCGGATTTTATTCCCTGGATAGATGGAAAAGAGAAGGCTATATAGATGACAACACAAACCTTGCAGAGCTTTTTGGTTATGATGAACCCGGAAGTTATAGTCTTGGTGGTCTGGGATGGTGTGAAGCCGCGTTTTATCCACCTTTTGATGTTAAAATAATTGAAGACAGGGGAGAACATGAGGTTGTTCAAGACCATGCCGGCCGGCATGTGCTGTATTTCAAGGGACGCAGGAGTGGGTTTATGCCTGAATACCTGGACCATCCGGTAAAAGATATGAAAACCTGGGAAGAAAACTGCAAATGGCGTCTTGATCCTAAAACACCCGGCAGGTATACGGATTTGGAAAAAAAGGTAGAGCAAGCAAAAGAATGTGCCAAAAAAGGCATGATAATCGTACAGAACCTTATAGGAGGCTATATGTATCTAAGAAGCCTTATAGGGCCTGTAGATTTATTATATAAATTTTATGACGACCCTGAATTAATCTATGATTGTATGAAAACCTGGCTTGAACTCGCCGACGCAGTTATAGCAAAACACCAGGAATATTTAACACTGGATGAATTTTTTATAGCAGAAGATATCTGTTACAATGGTGGCCCCCTTATTTCTCCTGATATGATGAGAGAATTCCTCTTTCCATATTATCAGCAGCTTATTGCTAATATTAAGTCACGCCAGATAGATAAAAGCCGTCATTTATATATACAGGTAGATACTGACGGTTTTGCGGAGCCTGTTATACCGGTTTATAAAGAAATCGGGATGGATTACATGAGTCCTTTTGAAGTTGCTTCAGGCTGTGATGTTGTAAGGGTTTCAAGAAATTATCCCGATTTGCTGATAAGAGGGGGTATGGATAAAAGGGTACTTGCCCAGGGGAAGGATGCCATAGACAAAATGGTGGACAACATAGTCCCAATTATGAAGAAAAGAGGGGGATATATCCCTGTATGTGACCATGGTGTGCCTGAAGAAGTAAGTTTTGAAAACTATATGCACTTCCGCAAAAGATTGCTGGAATTTGCCGATTAAAAATAAATATCCAGGACGTGTCCCTGAAGTTCACCTTGCCATGTCATTGTTTTCCTAACTGGTCCAAAATCACTTCAATAACCTTCATGGTCCCATTTCCCAAATTGCTGGCTTTCATCCTATTGATTATTGCTCTTCTTTCTTTATAAACATTTAAAGCAGTTTCCAGTAGAACAGAAGGATTTAAATCTTCTTCCCGCAAAACATAACTAAATCCCTTTTCTCTAAACGACTCTGCATTTAATATCTGGTCACCTCTACTTGCCCTCTTTGATAATGGTATAAGAAGATTAGGCTTTTTTAATGCCAGAAGCTCAAACAAGGTTGTAGCTCCGGCCCTCGATACAATCACATCCGACATTGCAAACAAATGGGGCTGTTCTTTAGTTACATATTCAAACTGTTTATATCCTTTCAAACCAAGAAGAGTATTGTCAACAGCTCCTTTCCCGCATATGTGGCATAGCTGGAATGCAAACAGCAGTTCCTTTAATCCTGCCCTTACTACGTCATTTATAAACCTGGATCCTTGACTGCCGCCCATAATAAGCAATACCGGTTTTTCCGCCGTAAAACTGCACATCTTCCTGCCCACATTTGCATCTCCGGTAAACAACTCATTTCTTATGGGTATACCTGTCATACAGGCTTTATTCTTTTTAACATACTTATCAACATACTTCGCTGTTTCCGGGAAAGCATAGCATATTTTATCAGCAAAGGGAATAGACAACCTGTTTGCCAACCCGGGTGTTATATCTGATTCATGGATGACAATAGGAATTTTAGATAAGTAAGCTGCCCATACTACAGGCGTTGCTACAAAGCCTCCCTTACTGAATATAATGTCCGGCTTTATTTTCCTTATTATCTTCATAGACTGCCACAAACCTTTTAGAATCCGTGCTGTATCTGTCAAATTTTCAAGATCAAAATACCTTCTCAATTTACCCGCAGTAATAGGGAAATATTCAACTTCCATATCCTCAATAAGTTTTTTTTCAATTCCTGTTTTAGTACCTATGTAATAAATATCAAAATTTAATTTCCTTAATTCAGGGATAAGTGCCATATTGGGCGTAACATGACCGGCAGTACCGCCGCCTGTTAAAATAATCTTTGCCACTTCCTTCAACCTCTCCTAACTCTATAAATAATACAACTTAATCTATTAAATTATATTTTCACATTTTAATTATATCACAGTATTTTACTCCAAAATTATATCACGGTATTTCTACTCTAGGCTTATAACTTTAAATTGCTTAAATAGTATGAATAAAATAACCATAATAGCGAGTAAAGCAAAGTTTACAATGGTGAAAACCAAAAGGTACTTACCAGGTTTTGAACCATTACTCTTACAATATATCCGGAAAGAAATGAGACTTGCAAGAGAGGCAACAAGAGTGCCCATTCCACCTATATTTGCACCTACAAGCAAACCCGAATAATTATTGGTAAACCCGGAAAGCATTACAGCAGCTGGCACATTGCTAATAAATTGACTTATTAATATTGTAATTAACATTTCACGGCCAGAAATAAGTTTCCCCAGAATGTTTATTACATCAGGCATATTTCTAGCATTACCGACAAAAATAAAGAAGCATATAAATGTTAGAAGTAAAGAATAATCTGCTTGCTTATACAATCTTTTATCTGCTATAAATACTATTACCATTAACAACACCGAAGCTATAACATAGTTTACTATATTGAACACTGATAACAAAGTTAATAGAAAAAGAGCAGAATACAAAACTAATTCCTTTGTGTTACTAATCTTTACAATTTCTAAGCCAGTTACATCTACTGGCTCATTTTTTATAGCAAGTATACAGGTAAAGACAAGCAAACCTCCAATAACAACTACTGGTAACGTGGCAGTAAAAAAGTCGGCAGGAACTATATTGTAAAAAGAATATAGGTATAAGTTCTGAGGATTACCAACAGGTGTCATGGTACTTCCAATATTAGCTGCCGCTGTCTGTAACGTGATTATCCCAATAGCGAATTTCTCTTTTCCGGATAAAAATAACACAGACAGTGTAAATGGTACAAACGCAATGAGAGCTACATCATTTGTAATAAGCATGGATGAGAAAAAACACAAAGCTATCAGTACTAAGGCCAGTTCCCTTGTATTCTTTGTTCTTTTTAAGAGCCATACGGCAGCTGCCGAGAATAAGTTCAACTTTATAAAGCCACTTATTACAAGCATTAGGCATAAAAGTAAAAGAATCACCTTGGTATCAATATATTTTAGATAATTAAGGGAAGGATGGACAAAAAAGCAAGAAATAAGCGCAACTAAACTCGCACATAAAAGCACGACTTGCGATTTTATGAATTGTGTAAATACATTAAGCAAATTTACTTTATTAACCTTTTCTATTATTTTACTTTCCATAAACTTATTTCACTCACCATCAAATCATATCACTAAACTATCTTGACAATTTCAGAAACCCTTTGATTTGTCAAGTCCGAAATATCCGACGTTCCGTTATATACCCAATAATTACAATCTTTTTGGGAAAAACAGAGCTCAGTACACTTAAACCCATGCTTTACCATAGTTTCAGCTGCTTCCTGGGTCGTCATATTTTTGAAACTCCGTGTAACAATTCCAATATTCATAAGAATTCTCCTCTCAACAAGAATATATCTTAGATTTTTAGTTTGTAAAACAGATAAATTTTAGCATACTGTAATTCTGTTTTCAATTTTAAATTTCCTGTTATTTTTAAAGCTATCACATATAATCTATCATACAGATAAGAGAAATACGGCCGCGAGGAGTATTGTAATCTTTTCATTATAAAGGAGCTTTATTAACTTCTTTTTATCTATTGGATAAGTATATAAGAGACTATGTTTGTAAAGAAAGGTATGAAGTGCATGTGTAGAACAGAAAAATGAAGAATAATAAGATAAAAACTAAAATTATTCTTACAATATTATAACAATATGTGTTATAATTCAATTGTGTTATGATATTTAAATGAAAAACTTAGTTTAATTGCAAATAAATTAGTATTTTTATGAGCAAGGTGATGTTTAACAGTGGTTGAAATAATAAGCGAACCTATAGGTGATAGGTTTTTTAATTTAGTTACAGATAGCAAAAATAAAATTCGGCTATGTGCTCCCTATATAAAGGAACCTATAATAAATAAAATATATTGTAATAAAAGACCTTATACAAAAGTAGAAATAATTTCTAATTTTAGTTTACCTAATTTTTACAATAAATCTTCAGATATTGAAGCTTTTAAAATCCCAATAAAAAATAAAGATAAGGTATATAATTGTCAGACACTTCATGCTAAGATTTATATTTTTGATGATAAGTATACAATAATAACTTCATCAAATCTTACTTCGGCAGGATTTGAAAGAAATACAGAGTATGGCATTTTTATCAATGATTATATTTTAGTAAATCAAACAGTCAATGATTTTAAAACTATTTGCCAAAAAGAAAATACAGGAGAAGTTAACGAAAACATAATTAATAGGATACAATCTATTTTAGAAAATATTTATTCGCCTAAAATACTAGGTTTCAATATAAATGAACATACTGAGGCGGATAGCGTTTTACATGTGGATACAGAACTATTAACAAGTAATTTCAATAATTGGCAAAAGAAAACATTTAAAGTTATTAACTTAATAAATAAAAATGAGTTTTCACTATCTGACGTATATGCTTATGAAAGTGTTTTTGCCGAAGCTTTTCCAAATAACAATACTATTAGAGATAGTATAAGAAGAAATCTTCAAGAATTGAGAGATTTAGGCTTAATTAAGTTCTATGGAAATGGTATGTATAAAAAATTGTGGGGTTAAATAAGACCTTACTATTATGTAGTTGCTTCTTTCCCTTGTCCCAGACAGACTTTACTTTCCAGATATAAGTGACATGTATTTTCTTTTTTGACTTAATGAACGCGATACACCATATAATAATTTTTTCATATCTATCTTTTACTTCCGATTATGTTTGAGATTCTTTCTTTTGGTCACTGAGAAACCAAAATATCCAAGGGATTGTTTCAAATTCCGGTATTCTCCATGCAAAAAGCATATAAGCCCCGCTTTCTCAAGACAAAGCTTCCCATTTTTGTCCAGCAACTTCTCGTCTACATTAACAGCAACAATTTCTCCTATAAACATAACATGGGAGCCAAGCTCAATAGCATCTCTTACTACACACTCAATGTTCACCGGGCTTTCTCCAATAAGCGGTACGTCTACTTTAGAGGCTTTTTCAGCAGTAAGTTTCATAGCATCAAACTTATCTACATCACGGCCTGATTTTACTCCGCAATAGTCTGCAGCAAAAGCTAACTTTTCAGTAGTCAGGTTGATTACAAACTGGCCTGTTTCTTTTATTAATTGATAAGAATAACGCTCTTTCCGTACTGAAATTGACACCATGGGAGGTTTGGAATTGACAGTTCCCACCCATGCAAGGGTTATAATATTAGGCTTTTCATTCTTTCCCATACATGTAACCATTACCACCGGTACCGGATTTAGAATTGCCGATGGTTTCCAAACCTGCTTTGCCATTTGAGTTCCTCCATCTTTTCTATAATAATTATAATATGTTTATTATAAGTTTTATCATAACTTATTAATTACCGAATTTCAATGTTCAGTATAAATGGAAGCATTTTCTTCATAAAAATAAAATGCGCCCGTATAAATTAAGTATTACATACTTATTTATACATTATTTTTTTATACTTAGAGGATTTATAAGTTTTATGTAGAAATACTAAAAAGTAAGTTTTTAATTTAAATAATAAAAAAATGAATGATTTAAAAGAGAGGGTGATTTTCCATGATAAAAAGAAGCGATGAAATGGTAAAGGAAATAAGGAACCGGATGAGAGGCGGAAACGGTGATGTTGAAATATGCCATATATTTAAGCAGGATGAATTGAAAGGGAAATCAAGGCTTTTTGCAAAAATCACATTGGAACCCGGTTGCTCAATAGGTCCTCATGAGCATGTTAATGAAGAAGAAATATTCTATATCCTGAAGGGTACTGCAACAGTGGACGACAATGGGAAAATAAGCCGGCTTAATCCGGGGGATGCATTACTTACGGGTGGAGGAGCTATGCATTCAATTGCAAACGCCGGTAATGAAATCCTCGAACTGATGGCTGTGATTATTCTTTATTAAATTAAATTGACACTTATTAAAACCCCTTGCTTGGCATAATAACTGCCAAGCACTTGGGCTTCTTATTCAACTCTGCTCTGTCTCATTGAAAGCAGCTCGGGGAAATACTGCTTGGCAAGGAATTCCATCTCTGCATCACCAATAACAGTAGTTCTGCCATTTTCATATTCTTTATCAATCCATTGCTTGATCAAAGCAATTTTTTCGTTCCTTTTATCAATAGCCTTGTCGCCTTTAAGTGAAAAATAGTTGTTCAACCATGCAGCAATTCCGGCTAATCCTGAATGTGCATCCACTACGACAACAGGAGGTTTACCCAAAATTTTAGTTGTATCAAATATGTTATAAATTTCTTCATCCTTTAAAAGACCGTCTGCATGAATTCCCGCCCTTGTAGCATTAAAAGCTCTTCCAACAAAAGGTGTCCTGGGAGGTATTTCATAGTTGAGTTCATTTTCAAAATATTCTGCAATTTCCGTTATTACCCTTAAATTCATTCCCCCATCATTTCCCCGAAGCTGTACATATTCAATTACCATTGCTTCTAGGGGAGTGTTTCCTGTCCTTTCGCCAATTCCCAACAGTGAAGTATTGACAGCTGAAGCACCATAGAGCCAGGCAGTAGTAGAATTGGTTACAGTGCGATAAAAATCATTATGTCCGTGCCATTCCAGCCATTCTGAAGGGACCTCGCCATAATTTACTAAACCGTAAATAATTTGAGGTACACTTCTCGGCAAAGCTACACCGGGTATGCTTACACCAAGGCCCAGAGTATCACAGGCTCTTACCTTTACAGGTATTCCAGCCTGCTTTGATAGTTCCATTAACTTATTTGCAAATGGAAGAACAAAACCATAAAAATCAGCCCTGGTAATATCCTCAAAATGGCACCTGGGAATAATACCCGCTTCTAAGGCTGCTATAACTATTTCCAAATAACTATTCATAGCCTGGGTCCTGTTCATTTTCAATTTCTTAAATATATGGTAGTCAGAACAAGAAACAAGAATTCCTGTTTCTTTTATACCTATTTCTTTAACTAATTGAAAATCTTCTTTTCTGGCCCTGATCCACGCAGTAACCTGGGGAAAGTCATAGCCCTTTTCCATGCATTTTACTACAGCTTCCCTATCTTTTTTTGAATAAACAAAAAATTCACTTTGTTTAATAATGCCGCTTCCATTGTCCAATTTGTGCAGTAAATCAAACAATTTGCATATCTCTTCCACAGTATACGGAGAACGCGACTGTTGTCCATCTCTAAAAGTAGTATCAGTTATACAGAGATTTTCAGGAATATTCATAGGAACAATCCTATGGTTAAACACTAATCTTGGAACTTCATTGTACGGATATATGTTGCGAAATAGATTAGCCTCCTTTACATCTCTGTATTGAAATTCTATCTCCATCATTCTTGTAGATTTATTGTATTTAACGTTCACAATATACCTCCTTTTCTAAATTTTACCATGTTATTATTTATGAAATTAGACCATTGGACAAAGCAGGATTTCTCAAAATAACTTTAAACCTGAACTTTATACCTGCCTCTCCTTTTAACAATCTTATACAAAACTTAAAATTCATCACTTTGGACTAAAACATGATAGAAACAAAGAGTAAAGCAAAGACTATCATTTAAAATTAAAAGCGGTTATCACCTAACCCGTTTGTGAAAACCGCTTTAAGGTAAAAGTCTCCCCCTTCCCCTCAAAGCTTCCGAGGTTAGCTGACGGATTCGGGCCGAAAGGAATTAGCCCTACCGGAATGTCCAGCGGTTTTCTACCGTAGACCTTTACCGGATTCACCCCAGTATATTGGTTCCCCCGTATCCTGTAATTGAGTTATTTTACAGGAATTCAGCATTCACAACCTATTAGTTTATGTTATGAATTAATTTATGTTCTTGTGGTTTATTTCTTAATACAACTATTAAACTTCGTAATTATACTCTATTATATTCTATTATAGATTATATTTTATCATAAAAAATATAGGTTTACAATTATTTTTTGAAGGTATTTCTTGTTATTCACCACAAACATACTTATTTAGAAACTCAGCAATCTTTTTCTCATACCCTTCCTTATCAACGTTATATGCAGTGCCATGGCTGGCTCCGTCAACTATAAACAGTTCCTTTTCACTGCTGCAATTTTCGTACAACTTGTATACCATTTCCAAGGGCACAAAACTATCTTTACTTCCATGTATGAAAAGGATAGGGGTTTTTGATTTGCTTACCTGCCGTAATGAAGAAGCCTCTTCAAAGTAGTACCCAGCCCTTATTTTTGTAAGAATGCTGGTGCTTTGCAAGAGAGGAAATGCAGGCAAGTGATACATTCTCTTAAATTGGTATGCCAGCTGTTCCTTCACAGATGTATATGCACAATCGGATATAATAGCCTTTACATTACCCGGAAGCTGCTCTCCACTTGTCATAAGTACAGTGGCTCCCCCCATGGAAACCCCGTGAAGGACAATTTCCGCATTGTCTCCAACACGGTCAATAATATATTCAATCCACTTTACATAATCTTTTCTGTCATGCCAACCAAATCCTATATAATTGCCTTCGCTGCTGCCATGCCCTCTAGCATCGGGCATAAGTATGTTATATCCAAGGGTTTCATAAAAAAACTTTGCATAAACTCCCATTGCTTTTGCCCACGAAGAGTAACCATGAGCAAGTATTGCCGTCCTGTTTGTTGGAGTTTTAGCTTCAAGATAGTACCCATGCAATTTTAAGCCGTCAAAGGATGTTATTTCAACCTCTTCAAATTCCTGTTCATAAACCCAGTTGCTATCAGTTTGTTCCATTTGGGCTACAGATAGGATCTCGACTGAGGCTTGCAGGTCTTCACTATCCCGTAAAAACTCTTTTGTATTACGGGCTATAGCTACTTTGTAAAAATAAAAACTACCGGTTATATCTCCTACAAGCAAAATAATAATAAAAATTACCAGCAATACTTTTGTTAACATTTTCATCTTTTCCTGCTATCCTCATAAATACATTTTTTAGTGCTATTTAGTGCTATTATTAGATCGCAGATATAATAACATATACAACCGCAGTATTCAATTGTATTTACCATAAAATGCAGTGGTATATTATGGTTTAGCGTACCCTGAAAAGTATCTTTTCCTTTTAAATTTTGCAGCAAATACTATACCGGCTACCATAAACAAGAAACATACTACTAGCATGGGCATAAGACGCGCATACTGTTGCAAAATCCCTCTGAAACTAGTATTTCCCTCGTTATGCAACTGATTATTATTTATATTACCCCGAGCCATATTATCCCGGGGGAAACCGCCCTGCCCGTCAGGGAAATTATCCTGTCCCCTGGGAAATCTGCCTTGCCCGCCTGGCAAGCCGCCCTGTACGTTAGGCAAACCGCCCTGCTGATCCGGAAAGCCGCCTTGCACGTTCGGAAAACCGTCTTGTCCATCCAAAATTTCTCCCTGCCTGTCTGCAAAAACTCTCTGTCCATCTGCCGGAAAGTTGTCCGCCTGTCTATCATTTTGTTGTTGAGGATTAAAGTTATGTTTCGGGAATTTTAATTTGACACAGACCCTAAACGGTGTTTTGCTGTCATTTGAGGCGGCTGTATTTGAAAGCGGTATCCGGCTTAAAACCAATATACAGCCTGGTATCTTTTTCAATGGCGACAAAGAAAGCTTTGAGCGTCTGATAAATATTCTGATGGACAACGCGATAAAAAATACTCCCCAAGGCGGTGTTATTTCTGTACTTTTGAGCTGTGATAGAGGGATTGTAAAGATTGTAGTAAAAAATACAGATCCGGGAATCCCTCCTGAAGATATTGATAAGATATTCGAGAGATTTTACCGCTCCGATACTTCCCGTACCAGGGAAAGCGGCGGTTACGGCCTGGGCCTTGCAATTGCCAGAGCAATTGTCCAAAAACATCATGGGAGAATATATGCCCAAAGCAATGTCAATGAAACTACATCATTTATTGTAGAATTGCCTCAGGGCCGAAAATGAAAACGAGTTTGCCCAATGTTGGTTTTGACCTTAAGTCCCCTGTAACGGTTTATGGCAGCTCCAAGCTCTAACTTTCTCGGAAGGGCGAGGTTCCCAGGATGGCCCGTATAGGGCGATATTTCATCTAACCCCTTTTGTTCAATAACCTTATATAGTTTGTCTAATGCCTCAGCTAATGTCAACCTGTCATCCAGAATCTTCTCGATTAAGTACATCAACATAACGGCAATACAGTTGGTCTGGCTGGTATCTACCAACTGTTCAATATTACTTAAATCAATTGCAGTTTTATTATATAACACGGTGTGAAGCCCCTTTGATTTTATCTCCCTGCCCTTCCTACCTTTGGGGAAGCTGGATTTTAATATAATTCTCGGGGTTATTTCTCCAAAAACTCCACTTGCCGGACTTTCCCTTACATACCGGGTTGTTTCGGCTATTTCCTTTGCCATTCCTGTAACATCCTTAGGAACATACTCATCCATCATTATAACTGTATCAGCCACATCAAAGTAATCTCCCGACCCGCCAATAACCAGGACAGTTGACACCCTATGCTCGTTGTATAACTGTCTAACCCTGTCGATAAACGGGGTTATGGGTTCCTTTTCCTTAGCCACCAGCTTTTGCATTCTGCCATCCCGGATCATAAAATTTGTTGCTGATGTATCTTCATCTATCAATAAAAGCCCGGTTCCGATTTCAAGAGCTTCCATTATATTTGACGCCTGGGATGTGCTTCCACTGGCATTATCCGTAGAAAACTCTTTTGTATCCTGACCATTGGGAAGATTATTAATAAATGGCGATATATTCACCTTTTCCACTTTACGCCCATCCTCAGCCCGGATTTTTACCGCATCGTCACGGGTAACAACATATTCTCTTCCATCACCGGCAATATGGTTATAAACCCCACGTTCCAACGCTTTCAGCAAAGTAGATTTGCCATGGTAGCCGCCACCCACAATCAGAGTAACACCTTCAGGGATACCCATCCCCTTGATTGGGCCTTTATTGGGAAGATTCAATTCTATTTCAAGACTTTCAGGGCTTTTAAAAGGAATAGCACCTTTTTTCATAGGGAAATCTGAAATTCCGCTCTCCCTGGGAAGTATTGCTCCATTGTTTATAAAAGCCACCAATCTTCTTTTTTTGATTTCATTCCGCATAAAAAACTGGTCTTCCGCAAGCTTTACCTGTTCTTTAAGCCTTTTTACATCTATATTTCTGTAGTAAAGGGAATTTTCTACAATTTGGGGCAATGCATTTGAAAATATAAAATCTGCCGCTCTGCCTAAAATTCTCCGGCCTTGAGCAGGAAGTCCCACTTCAAACCGGGCTTCCACTCTGGTATTGTCTATAACTACTGATGTGCGATTAAGTATCTCTTGGCCACAGTAGTCAATAGTGAGTATTCCGCTTTTACCGGATCCTCCAACGCCATCGTAATATTTTTTTATGGATTCCCAAAAAACCCGCGTTAAAAAATCACATACTGCAATATTTTTGTGCGGTTTGTCATACAACTCCAGTGGAAAACCTGCATTTTCCATGGGTACAATAATCCTTGCCTTGGTAGGTGATGCGAAAGGGTCACCCTGGACATGGTCAATAGATAAAATGTAACCTTTGTACCTGTACTGCCCCATTATATCCTTATAAGCTTTATAACCTCTTCCATCTATTTCATACAGCTTTTGCCGAAGGTCAGTGTAGTTCTTCAATAACTTTCCTCCATTTCATCCATTTTAGGAATGCTCGTGCTTTAACTTTTAGCTTTATTATAACATAGAAATCTTTATGATAGAAATTGCATTTTTGTGAAAGGATATTGCATTTTGTATGGCGAATATATAAACATAGTTGTATATAATGTATATATATAGTGAACAAGTGGTGAATAAAATGAATAATTATTTTACACCTGATTATAATGGCGAACCTTTTGAGTTGTTTTCCACAACTCATATTATTACCATTATTGTATTGGCATTAATAAATTTCTTCATAATATTTCATTATAAAAAGAAAAAAGAAGAGGAGAAACTTAAGAAAAGATTCCGTTACATATTAGCTCTCTTTTTGCTTCTTAACGAAACTGCATATACTACTTGGAGTGTTGTAACAGGTGACTGGACTCCCGGCTACTCTCTTCCCCTTCACCTTTGCGATATGGCTATGTTTTTTTCTGTAATAATGCTTATTTCGAAAAATTACTTTTTATACGAAATTACATATTTCTGGGGACTTGGCGGAAGCTTGCAGACATTGATAACCCCTGATCTTTACCCCTATTCCTTCCCGCATTTTATATATTTTAACTTCTTTTTTGCTCACAGTGCTGTAGTTACTGCAGTGTTATTTATGACTCTTGTTGAAGGGTTCAGACCTTTTAAAAAATCTATATTAAAAGCTGTTATATTTACAAATATTTACATGGTGATTATATCAGCAGTAAACATTTTAACTGGCGGAAATTACCTATTTCTTTGCCACAAGCCAAACAGCCCTTCAGTTATAGATTATCTAGGTCCATGGCCCTGGTATATTTTAGGTCTTGAGATAGTAGGAATAGCTATTATGTGTATTCTTTATATGCCATTTTTTATAAAAGACCTGAAATCTTTAGACAGTTAAGCTTTTCAACTTTTGCAAGCATTGAGTATTCTTAATATGCTTATAGTTACTGCTTATGGTTTTGCCAGGTACAAATTTCCACTTAGGAATGCTTTATATTAATAGTGTTGATAAGTATACAGTATCACTAGTTTAATCTGACGACTAAAGCTTGCTTTTCATCATCCGACTTTGCATAAAAATACGAGTTCAGATACTCTGTCAAGTAGTAGAAAAACGAGTAATAGCAATAATAACAAAATCGGTTGGAATTCAATTGATAATCTATACCGTGATTTTTCAAAACCGTATTTATAGTGTCTGTTTGTTTTTTATCCCATATAAAAAACCATGCATCTCGCTCAATTGGAGAAAGTTTAGGATAATCCCAGTCCACAATCGTCAGTTTTTCTCCATCTATTATACAGTTACCACCCGCATCTCCATGAGTGATGTGGAATCCATCAAAATTAGTTTTACAACGGTCAGAGAATATTTGCAGTCGCATTGCATAATGTTCAAGTAATTTCGTTTTGTCTGCAAGTAACAAAGCAACCTGTTTTGATATTTTGGAAGCCTGCAAGACAAGTTTGCTGTATAGTTCCTTATACTTTACTACCACATCAGAATCAAAGGTTTCTTTTTCAAGTGATAAATTATCTGTTGGTAGATTATAGATTGGTGCAAGCTTTTCAAAGAGTTTGTCAATAGGATAATCCTCGGTGTCTTCTCCCTCAACAAACTCAAAAATGCCCATTATACCGCCATTAAAGTCACAAAATAGATCACCGCTTTTTGTTTTTATAATTTTCGGTATATAATCGATTCCGTTTCGTGTTATATAATCAATGATGGAAAAATTTTTTTTATAAATTGCCTTATGATAATCCCAATAATCAATTTTAACAAAGAACTTACTATCCTGCGTAACAGCGCTCCATGTTTCTCCAAAGAACCCACGCTTGGCAGGCGCAATACTAAGCAAATTCAAGCCATATGTTTTAAGGATAAAATAAGTAAGTATATCTAAATATACTTTGTCCATATTCTTCTTCACCACTCCTTTTTCCACATTTTACGGTGACAGATTGTTTCAAAACCGATAGCGGTATAAAATTCAGGTACGCCGCTAAAGCAATAAGTTGCACCGAGTGCCTTTATTTTCTTCATTGCTTCGGTAAGTGCAATTGTGGCAAGTCCTATCCTGCGATATTCGGGAACAGTCGCAAGCGGCTCGAGATAAGCATACTTATTTATCTCATCGAACCACATCCCGGCAAAGCAGGCATAATCACCATTAGGAGCCTTGATTACAGTTGTTAAGTCTTTTCTGAAATTTGGGCACATTCCGTAATATTCTTTTGCGGTCAATCCAAACAATAACCGGTCATGGTATTTACCGTTCATAAACACTTCGTCTCTGACAATACCTTCCTGTCTGCAAGTTTTATAAATGTTTTGTTCCATAACAAATTTCTCCTATCATAACGTGATTAAGTAATTTTTCAATTCATCAAAACTGATAAACTGCCTGATCTTTACCCCGTTGGTTGTCAACAGCTCAACAAATTTCACTTGATGATTTTGCGCTGCCGATACAAGCGGTTCCAGATTATTGGGGTCGAACGCGCCAACTAAGTCGGGTAACTGAGTTGATGATACACCTGTGTCTTTTAGGGCTTGCTCAATCTCATTAGTTAATTCTGCGCTTGCGAACAGAGCTGTAACTGCATCATGTGTTTCACAGGCATGATAAATTTTATTGTAAAAGTTTATCATTTCCTCATAAAACCCACTTAGAGCATCCGTAAAGGAAACTGCTTCACAAATCTTTTCTTTCTCTCGTAAAATAAGGGTTTCTGTGTTTTGTATCAGTTGTCCGTATGCTTTTTTGAATATATCAATATCACTGTCGGTAAACACTGTATCATACAGTTCCGAAAAGCCCTCCGGTACAAGCGGCATATTCAGTATTTCTTGTTTTAGTTTCCCACGGCCTCTTTTTACTGTAATTCTGTTCAATAGCGCAAGTGCATAGGTTACGGTATAAATAATGCCAATGGCATATATGCGACCGTCCGAAATGGTGTGTGCATTTAGAAGCCCCCAATAGTCTTTATATACTTCATTTAACTTATCGCTTGCTTTATGGATAAACTTTCTCCTGTCTCTTGTATCAAGCGCTTTTTGCTTAATCTGATTAAATCGCTCAATATCTGCTTCGGATGAATAATAAAGTACCTTTCCCTCCGTAATGATAGATGTGGTTTTCTCATTAAAGTTTGCAATATGCTCCAGTCGTTCCCATGAAATCGGCCAATAATCAAAGCCAACTCCATCAAGAACGAATGTAAAACCAAGATTGTATCCACGTTCAGTATTAGGTACAAAAAACATATCTAAATCTGATCTACTGTGCGTTTCGCCATAAATATACGAACCCATAATGACTACCAATGCAATGTCATCCTTGTAGTCTGTTTTGATTTTTTCAATCAGCAATTCTGCTGCACGAATCATATTCATATCTAAATTCCTCCCAAAATAAAAAACTCCATTTTTAAACGATTAATTGATCGCCGAAAATGGAGTTACTTATTGCGTTATTTACCCAAAAGAATACAGAAGCCCCTTTGGATATACCTTTGGATATAATTATAGCGCAACCAATGACAAACCGAATAAATTCGATTAAGCAATCCAAATTCCGACAACAAATCAAAGCCCGTACAACCGGACTATTTAACCTATTATCAGTTAATTTGAGATTACTTTAAAATCATCGTCGCGCCTCATTTCAATAAATATATATTATTATTTCATATTTTTTCTTTGTTGTCAATTTTTAAAATTCAATAACACAGCCACATCGATATACCCTTCTCCGCGTTTATTGCCCAACTTTTCTAACACATCCGCACCCCCTCGTCCTGTCCGGGTTCCCGGAAGGCTTCGCCCAGCTCGTAGTCTTGTTCGGCATTCCTTGTGTCGGCAAGCGTCCAGAGGACATGCCCCATATCCTCGTTCAAAACAGTGCCCTGCTCGTTCAGCCACTGGTCCCGCACCACCTCCAGCGGGTTTTGAAAGCGCAGCAGATATTCCAGATAATCGGCATTGCATCCGCCATTTCTCAATTCCTTGTAGACCAGGCTGGTGGCGGCGATTTTCCCTGCCTTTTCGATCATTTCCGTGGGATCAAGTGCCAACCATTCCTGAACACAGGAATTATAGTTTGTGTCCGGCTTTTCCAGCAGCTTTTGTTTCAAATCCTGTTCGTTCATCAGAAGACCTCCTTTCAGCATAACAAAAAAAGAACGGAGGTCATCCGCTCTTTTTCGCCATGCACATTCTTTAATTATGCCGTAGAATCCACTCCAAGAGTTGCTTATCATCCATCTCGCCGGCGGCAAGCTTTAAGCCGGTTTCAATAATATCCTGATCCGAACAGGTTAGCTCGATGCGATTGATCTCCAGAAAAACCAGCATGGCAAGCATTCCGATTCTCTTATTGCCATCTACAAAGGGATGATTTTTTACGATGGAATACCCCAAACGCGCCGCCTTCACCTCCAGTGTTTTATATACATATTCACCGCCAAAGGTCTGAAATGGAGCGTTGACCGCCGAGTCCAGCAGGTTCTCGTCACGAATCCCGTCCAATCCTCCGGTTTCCTTGATCAACGCGCTGTGCATCATCACGATTTGTGGGATGCTTAATCTTTTCATTTAGCCAGTTCCTCAAACGCCGTCCGGTGCTTTGCAATCAGGCGGCGGGCTATACTTTTCACATCCTCGTCAACTGCCATTTCCTCCGCCTGAAATTCGCTGAACTCTATGATAATATAACGCGGCACATTGTTTTTCAAAATGACCGCAACACCATTCTCATCAACCAAGCGCGCCACCTTGGAAAAATTCTGATTGGCCTCGGTAATGGATACAAGGCTGTTTGTGTTGATATTCATTCATAGCACCTCCTACTTCTATTATACATAGAAATAGGATAAATTCAACCTATTTTATTCAAAACATCCCGCCGAGGGACTTGATGATCTCATAGCCGATGATGTCGAGATAGGTAAACAGGAAGCACATCAGCATGATGAAGGAGAAAATCCGGATTTTGGGCGGTATCTTCTGCGCCTCACCCTTGAGTCTTTGCAGCTCCAGCACCTTAAAATCGTGGGCGAGCATCTGAAAATAAATCGCACCGTCATCGCCACGCAGCACACCAATGAGTCCGCGCACTACATCAGAGAGTTGCGGTGAATTGAGCCTTGCCTCGAACCGCGTGAGTGCTGCCTCGTAACTTGATGAGCGTATGTCTGCAGTCACGATGTCCAGTTCACTTGCAAAAGCAGTGCCTGCGTTTTTCTTAAAATTCTCCAGAATGGACAGCACATCGCGGCTGCTTTTCAACGACTGTTCGATGGTCGCCACAAACCTTGGCAGTTCGCTTTCGATCTGCTCTCGTTTGACCTTCAGCTGCTCATCCGCTTTTCTGGTTTCCTTGAAATAGATCAGCACGGCGAGCCGCACGGTAGTTTACAAGTTATCTAAAATTAAACTAGGAACTATTCAAATAATACTTTCTTGAAAGATAGCATTTATAGGTAATCTACGACATGAGAATATTACTATATATTCAATTTAATTGTAGAACCCTGTAATTTTACCCAGTAATTATATTATATAAAGAGTTTTATAACTATATATAGAACCTATATAATGTAATTATGATTAATATGACTACTATTAGTAAGTCGTTCAGGAGGTAAAAATGCATTTATATATATAAAAAAATAAAAAATAATATTGAATACTATTATCAATGTAATTTAAAATTTATAAATAAACTAAAACCGTCCAACTATAAGGAATTATTAAAAATAAGCCTGGATCAATATAAGCAGTATGTTACTGATAAGGGTGATGTATTTAATGATACAAAAATTTATGTAACAAATAAAAAATATATGGTACAGAAAAAAAGATAGTTATTAAATACAATCAAGCTCATTTTGATGCAGAACATAAAACATTAAATGAGCATTTACTAGAGACAGAAAAAGGGTTAAAAGAACTTGAAAGTAGATTAAATTGAAGGATCAACGCCTCAAAGTCTTTATTCTCGATGACCGTATCCTTAAGCCTGCGGCTTCCCGACCATATCAGGTGGAAGGTTTTCCGGATATCAAAGGGCTGGCAGCTATAAGAGGTGCAGCCGCTGCCGTAGCTGTAGCGGATCAGCTTGAAGAAGGCGGCGGCGCGTTTTACGTCCGACATGGTCGCGTTTTCAATGAGGATCGATTTGATTTCCTCAAACTGCGGCTCGATCAGATAGATCTGCGCCAGTTCCAGTTCCTCGTTTAAGTATTATTGGTGAATTTCTCCTTGAGCAAGTATTTTTTCAATGCGGCAAACTCATCTCTACCGTTTAGCGGCAGAAAATTCAGTTCCTTAAGCAGAGCAAAGGGGCGTTCTTTTACGCACAGGAACAAATTGGCAAGGTCGGTGTTATAGTTATTATAGACCTCCATGCTTGTATCCGGTTTCCTGCCGAAGAGTACCCAACCGCCGCCGCCAAAGACCTCAATGTATCTTACAGTCATCCCTCTCCGATAGGATGCTCATAATGCGGTCCGATGACCAGGAGTCCCGGTAATGGCAGTGGTAAAGGAACAGCATTTCACCATAAGCTTGACGGTTAAGGTCGGAAGAACATGCCTTTATCTTATCTAACCACTCGTGCAATATTTCATTTGGGCAGCACCAGGGCATCACGCGGGCGATGGAATAGAAAGCGACCTGTTTTTCAAGGACCTGGGGGCAAGTCCTAATAACTGCGTCGTACATACGTGTAGCTTCTTCTGGATCACCATTGAACAGTACAGGCATATGCATCATGGTCAATGCCCATACGTTAGGATGCTTTTCATAACGTAGCCTGCTCTTGACGATACGTGCCCAATTGTTGTAATCAGGTGGTTGGCGTTCGAGATATCCTGCTGTAATGGCACGTAACATGGTGCCACGGCCGTGGGGTAAGAAGAATAAACCACCCGTCCCGAATAGAATTGATCCTTTGATTTCTTTTGCTTTCTCCTCTTTGGGTTCATTCATTTCGGGCCAATTAGGTTCCGGGTGTTCTGCCACCCACTTTTCAAGTAGTGATAAAACTTCCTCAGGAAGACTATTTTCACGTCCAGCCAGTTTTTCAAAAGCTGACGCCGCTCCCTCACGAAAATGTCCTGAAGAAAATCCCCTTTTGTCCAGGTTTTCAACCACAGTAGTTAGCTCATTAAGCGGTAAGCCTGATTCAGCCAGACCATCTAAGCCAGCACCGGCATAGGTTTCATGCCGGCCGGGCTCAAGACTGGCAATCAAGCGGACGGCGCGATGTGGATCAATCTTTGCCAGTTCCCTAAACTCCCTCGACTGCTGTACCGAGCCACCGCTGCGGGAAAAATCCTCCCATCGACGCTTGGGGTTATCCCACTGAGTTCCGTCTGGCAACTGATTGAATAAATTCATTAATTCGCCATCGGAGGCTTTAGCCATCTCATCAGCCTTTAACCGGGGACCGATCCACCCACCTGAAACACCGCCATCACAATCAGCCGATCCTGGGAAAGCACGTTCTTCTTCCGCTTTTACTTGCCTGGTTCTTAGACTTAGATACTCCTTTAGCTCGTCACTCATGCCGTTAGTTTCGTGCCCCGCCTGTTCTAGGATAGAGGCAATTTGTCCCCAGGCCGGGAGTTCCAAGGTTACTTTTTCAGCGTTGACGCTGTTTAGCCTGACATCGTGGCGACATTCGAATTCGCGTGAAGACGCTATGATGTGTACACTTTTTTGACCAGAAAGATTATGGATGAGGTTTAACAATACGTTTAAACGGCCCGACTTGCGGTCGAGTAACTCGGAGACTGCGTCGAGCTGGTCTATGATCACGACGACTTTTTCCCTCTCAGCCAGGGCCAAGACACCATCTCTAACATCTAAGCTTAGGTCTAACACTTTTCGTAAATCTTCAACCGTATTGACGTCCGTGCTCAGCGTGTCGGCTTTGATTGCAAGCACGGGCATGCCTTTTTCCTTTAAATGGTGGGCAAGGGTTGAAAGCAAGGATGATTTACCTGAACCAGGACTGCCCAGGACCAAAGTGGTGGAGTGTTCTGATTCCTCGATGCGTTGAAGCAATTCCGTGAATTCTAGGAATTCTAGGCGCTCTATCTGTCGTCCGTCCATAAGGGTTCTTTGATAATTCAACAGTACGTTTGAAGCTAGCAAAAGTTCCTGCCGTAATCGATCAATTGTAATTTCACGATGTCCCCCACCAAGGTTCAGCAGGATATCTGTTAAGTGTGCCTGGAATTTTTTCTCAAAATCCCTCGTTCCATCAAAAAAACAAGCTAGAGCCTGGTACTCATTAAAAATTGCTTCTCGAAAACGCCTTAAAGCCTCAAGTTGGTAATCATCTTGCTCATGAGGCGGGGCACTTTTTTTGTTAAAAAAGATACTAACCCTGGGGTGGCCTCCACCCTTTTCGTTCAGTTGCCGCGCCAAGTTCCACTCTTCCTCTGTACCGGTCATACCCAAGCCAGCGTCGCTGCCAAAGCGGTGCCAAAAAATAAAAACAAACCAGTCAGGATTAAATTTTTCCACGGCCACGTTAATGATGGATTGGGGGCGCCCAATATTAGAACATACGTCTTCCCAACCAAATACGTCCAAAGAAATATGATTTGCTCTGCAGATAGTTAATATAGTATGATCTTCGTTACAAACACGCCGCACTGCTTCTCTTTCCAATATGCAATCGCCAGATGAAGCAATAAAAATCCGCAACTGCTTGACAGTATCAACCACTAAAAAACCCCCAAATTATTTCAAAAGAACTATTTCGATCTTAAGCACACAAAATGCGGTTAGGTTCATAAATGCCATGCTATGGATGTTTAAGCTCTCTACAACTTCCCATTATAGACATAATTATATCATAAATTTTGGTAAACTTGTTAAAAGACTTTTTTTCGGCTAATTTTTCAGAATATCATTCGTGCTTTCCTGGCGAGCTATATCCCCATATTTATCAAAGAAAATTCAGTCAGGCTATTAATACTTTTATGGTTGTTTATTTTATAAAAGTAAAAACCCGATCATTTTAAAAATAATCGAGTTTTTATTATTAATTATCATCGTTTTTACCCTTCAAAAACTGCCTTTCAAAATCGCCAGAAAGCCTTATTTCATGCGGCTTTCGGCACGTTTTATCAGAACTATGCACTCCACATGCTTCGAGCGGCGAAAAACGCTTAAAAGAAAACACGTGGGAAAGTATGCTTGCCATTATTTTGAAAGTCCTATAAACATCAACTTTACTATTTGAACCGCTTCCGCAGTGACCGGCCAACCTTTTATTGTCGTATCCATATCAATGGTCGAACGGGCATCGAGCCCGACCATCGCTGCAACGAGCATTCCACCCTTTAAAACGAAGTTGTTTTTATAGTCCGACAAAGAAATGCGCTCGAGCAATCTTTCGAGTATATAGTTTCTGAGGAGTATTTGCGCATCAATATTTTTCTGTTTTGCCAGATTGCGAATTAATGCCTTTAACTGAGTAGCGGTCTTCATAACAGCACCTCCATATAATTTCTGAGAAGCTTGGTTACTTTGAAGGTTTCTGCATATTCCATAAGTTTAGGAATATTTTTATCCATGCGCTTGGCATACCGTTTTAAAGCGTCGGTTAAAATTGAAATGTCCATTTTACTGCGGCTCCTAATCATATCGCAAACCGTCCTTTCCATATTATAAGCCTTAACACTTCTGCCAAAAGGTGTGGTCAAAGTTGTTAAACCTACTTCATAAAGCTCCTTCCTGATCGAAAATACTATCAAGCCTTCATCTTTGATATTCTTTGTGTTATAACCAATTGGAACGGTTACACTGTAGATTAATGGATCCCTATCAGAGAGATCATGTAAAAACAGCGCAGTATCATGGGAAAATACAATAGCCGGTTTCCTGCGCTGCAGATAGTACATTTTGTCAGCCAATGCATCGGGAGTCAAATATACTCCATAGGCTATTCTCTCAAGCTTACCTTTTTCCACAAGCTGTGACAGATAAATTTTGGGAATGCCTTCTGCTACTATGTCTTTTGTGCAAATAAGTCCATCACTTTCTTCAATTATCTTTATGAGTTTTTCCATGTAACTCAATTAGCTCACCTACTCTATTTTACTTTTATGCTAATATTGTATCCAACTTTAGCATAAAAGTAAACAACAAAATATTATTGACTAAACAAAAATTGCCATCAAGCCACATTTAACGTGACCTGATGGGCCCATTTCTGTATCTGCTTTTTCATATTCAATTGCCCATTTATTCTTTATCTGTAACATCCTCTGTACCGCCACCAAAATACCACCCATGACTCTCTACAAAACGAATGAACCTTTCCAGGAAGTCATCGTGGGTCATGCATGGCTGGATAGATACACATCCATTAATTTTTATAACCCGCTCATTTTTTATTCCATCCGGCATTGGCAAAGCATCTGAAATTCGTTCAGCGGCTTTGACATATTTTTTTATTCTTTCATTATCCTGCTCTGTAGGATTTTCAATTCTTGTCAAATCCATATTGTCACACAAATCCGCAAGCTTTACATGGCAAGCGGTTTCATTTGTTAGTATTCTGTTTATAAACTCGTCATAGCTTTCGTCAGCATGCTTTGTCAGGCAATCCAGAATAGTGATTACTTCCTCTGAAAATCCCTCTTTTCTAAGATCATCAAAGGTAATATCCGAATCCTCAACAACATCATGTAGTACAGCACATATTCTTTCCAGTTCATTTTTCCTGGACAACATCACCCTAAGCGGATGAAGGATGTACGGTTCTCCACCTTTATCAACTTGCTCGGAATGAGCACGATTAGCTATCTCTATTGGTTTATTCAACATTTCACTGCCTCCCCCTCTTCTATTTTACCAAGTTCATTAAATTTTCTTTTTTTATAAATGTGCAGCAAGCGCAACCACTACTTAATTTGAATATCCATTCTGAATAAAGTACAATAATCTACCAACTCATATTTCGCGTAAGTGCTCAATATCATGGGGTAAAGCTATTTACAGTTTATAGTAAATTATAATAAATTACATTTGCCATATCATGTGAAACATAGGATAATATAAGCAAAAGAATATTATGTTGATAGATATGGTGGATGTGAATAATGGATTTTGAATATCGATCGGGTTTGATAGGAAAAATAAACATAGATGAAATTGACTTCAATAATGCACCTTTTGTCAAAGAGACAATGGAACTGGTATTGAACGGCTATGAGGAACTTTACTGCAAATATATTGAAATGTACAGAATAGCCCAAAGTTATAAAAACGAAGTAAATACGCTTAAAGGTGAGAAAGGTACACCTGATATAAAACCTAGTAAAAAAAGCACTACTCAGGAGGCTGTAAAAAACGATACGGACACGATAGAACCACAGTCTAAGAAAAACTGGTCCAAATCCTCCTAAAAGGGAAAAATTAAAATAGACCGTGTGGAGATAATAAAGATAGATAAAAGTAAACTGCCACAGGATGCTGAATTCAAAGGTTACGAGGAAATTACGGTACAGGAAGTTGTGATTAAAACGGATAATGTACTTTACAAGCGTGAAAAGTACTACTCTCCATCTTTACACAAGGCGTATATCGCTGAGCTACCGGAAGAAGTAATAGATACAGAGTTTGGGCCTAATCTCAAGGCCTTGTGTGCAACCTTGTATTTTGACTATCGTGTAACGGAAAACAAGATAGTCAAGTTTTTAAATGAATTTGGCATTTCAATCTCCGAAGGTACGCTATCCAATATTCTGATTAAAGAGAAAGCAGATGTGCTTACAAAAGAGAAGTCGAAAATTTACATGGCAGGTCTCAAGAGTACAAAATACCAGCAGACGGATGATACCGGCTTTCGTGTAGATGGTGTAAACTGCTATGCACAAATTATGTGCAATCCTTATTATTCGGTCTATTTTGTAAACAGGAATAAAAATAGAGAAACTGTACAATCCATAGTTTCCAATGGTACAGGGAAAGTAGCTTTCTTCGATATACTTGTAAGCGATGATGTTCCACAATTTGACAAGGTTACCGATATAAGAGGATTATGCTGGGTGTATGAGTACAGGCATTATAAAAAGCTTATTCCTTTTATTGATCGCAATAAGGAGTTAGTGGCAGAGTTCAAAGTCAAAATCAGCTCGTTCTATAAAGAGTTGAAAAAATATAAGGAATCTCCCTCCGAGGCCTATAAGAATGAACTTTATGATAAATTTGAGAAACTGTTCAGTACAAAGACAGGCTATGATATGTTGGATGAGAGGATTGAGTTGACCAGAGCCAAACGGTCTCAGTTACTTACAGTGCTGGAACATCCGGAAATTCCTCTGCACAACAATTTATCGGAAAATGGCCTTAGAGAGATTGTTGTAAAACGCAAGGTGAGCTGTGGTACAAAAACCAATGAGGGAACCACAGCATGGGAGAATTACCTGACCATATCAGCAACCTGCAAAAAACTGGGGGTAAGCTTTTTTGATTACATAAAGGACATATTCTCCGGTAAAACACAGACTCTAAGACTTGCGGATTTGATAAGGCAAAAAAGCGTATGTTCATAAAGAAACCCATCCGTTTTAACGAAATACGCCCTTTTGCCATGCCTTCAAGCCTTTAGTTTCTTTCAAATGATCTAACAGCTTTTTTAATCGCATGGCGTTACGCTCCAATCTTTCAACCTTGGGAACTTCTTTTTTGAATAATTTGATACTATCAATAAGAGTTTTTTTTACTTCCTCGGGATTATTTGTATCAACATTTCTTAGTCTTTCAATCATATTTTTCAACTTGGTTCCGATATCCATGCCCTATTACCTCTCTGTTATAATCTTATAATTTATTATCGCTTATATGTTTTGACGTAGCAAAGGTAATTTACCCCAGCTTATTGAGCACTTACACATTTACAGCTATATTATGTAAACCATATTTGATATATTTTTAGCAGGGATCCATTTTGAAAATTAACAATAGCCATGCTGACTACACTTAAAAAGTATGGTTACTCATATACTATCCCAGTACAAGATTTTACATCAAAGCAATTGAAGTTTATATGCCTGGTATTGGCAAAGTTAAGTTGGCGATTGTCAAAAACGGCTATAACGTCACCTTTCAAAATACCAGGTTTATTATAACTGATATGCTTGATACTCCTGCTCAGGGTATTGTTAAAAAGTATCTTAAGTCGTTTGGGATATCGAAACCTTCTTCAGAGATATCAAGCAACACCTTAACTTTGAAAAAGTGCAGGCACGTGACCCTAAGAAGCTTGAAGGTTATTTCTCTGCAATGTTTTTTTCATTCATATTCATACAAATATTGCAAATTCAGAATAACCTCAATACAGTTGGTGAAACCTGTAATCTTCTTACAGGATTTTGTGCAAATTAAAGTTAATAATGTTGTTTACATTATTAATGTAACATCAAAAGACCTTAAAAGTAAACAGGTAAATGATGTCACAGATCCAGTAGCAACAACCATTTGGGACAAATTAAGTGCCTGATATGTAGAGTAAAGGACAGGTGGCCACCTGCCCCTTCTCATCAAACCGTACGTGAAGTTTTCCCTCATACGGCTTTCCAATGTTCTTTCCTCCCTCAGCTTGCGGAGTATGAGGCTAGCGTCACTA
>JABUEW010000027.1 GCA_013314855.1 Bacillota bacterium
ATTTTATCATTTCTATATCTTCAGGACTAAATGTCCTACCTGAAAATGTTCTATTAGTATTGTTCATGACTTGATTACCTACCTCCCCCAAGTCTACTATACAATACTAATCTTGTACGTGTCCAACTCGGTTTTGCGAAAATATTTTTTTGCTACTCTCTATAACTCTTGTTTTCTCTTTCTTTTAAATTCGTGCTTCATCTCTGATGAATACTTTAACGAGTAACAGCAAAACTGCGATAATGGTACCGGCAATAAAAGCGCTTAAAACAGCTAAAAAGATATTGGTTAAAACATTCATGGTTAATCCCCCGTAAATGGAGTAAACGCCCTGGTTAAAGGGCGTTTTGATCGATTATTTATCGATTATTTATTGTCTTTGAATGTTGTGCAGCAAGTACCATCGCTTGTATCCGCTCTGCCATTACCCTTTGCATTGACTTCTATGCTGTCTGCATGGCACATACGGCTTCTGTTATAATGGCAGTTTGTTACGCCACATTTAACGTACATCTTCGGTGCGTCCATTCTCCTTCACTTCCTTTCAATTTTACTCTTTTATTATTTTATCCACTTTTAGAACTATTAATGTGAACATGGGCATTGCTACCGCTTAATGAACCAAGGAAGTTCAAACACAACTCTTTGAAAAGTTTGTGTCAACGTCTTCCTTATGTTATAATTATATTGCTATGTTGCGGAAAATATATTATGGAAATATATTGCAAAGATGATTTCTCAAGAAAAAATGGAGGTATAACTAAAAACAATAATGAACATTAGGTTAATACTGACAATAATCATATCGAAAATTGCCGTTAAATTTTGCAGGCTGATACGCCGGGGGGGAACCAGCCTTCCCGGAGGAATTGCACTTACAATATATCCCGACGTGTTAAAAGAGATTTCAAAAACATTTAAAATAATTGCAGTTACAGGTACAAACGGCAAAACTACTACCACACGGGTAATAGGTCAGATATTGAAAGAAAACGGCATCGGTTATATTACCAATAAATCAGGAGCCAACCTTTTGAACGGCATAACCACTTCATTTATCGAAGCAGTGGATCTTAAGGGAAGAAGCTTTATACCAACAGCTCTCCTAGAGATTGACGAAGCTGCATTCAATAAAGTTATGGAGCATTCTGAGCCGTATATAACAATAGTCACCAATTTCTTCAGAGATCAATTGGACCGTTACGGGGAAGTTTATACTACCTTGAATAGTGTCCTTTCCGGTATCCGCAAAACACCGGGTTCCATACTTATTTTAAACGCTGATGATTCACTCTGTGCCAGCCTCGGAAGGGAATCAAGCAACAGGGCAGTTTATTATGGTTTTTCTTCTACTGCATGGAGCAATACGGAGAATACCGTAAACAGCGATGCAATGTTCTGCCTGTACTGTAAGACCAGGTATAACTATGAAAACCACATATACGGGCATCTTGGCGGCTTCATATGTCCACAATGCGGTTACAGGCGTCCGGAATCAACAATAACATGTCTTGAAGTTACTGAGCTTACCAGCAGTTACACCCGGATAAAACTCGATATAAATGGCACTACAGCTGATGCTAAAATAAATCTACCGGGCATTTATAACATTTATAACTGTCTTGCAGGAGCAGCTTGTGGTGCTGTACTGAGATTACCATGCGACAACATTCTAAGGGCTTTAAGCACATTTGAGTGCGGGTTTGGGAGGATGGAAGCTATAATAACCGAAGGAAAAAGCATCAAGGTCATTCTCGTAAAAAATCCCACAGGATTCAACCAGGTATTGGATTATATTCTTACTGAAGATAAGAAAATGCAAATAGCTTTCTTAATCAATGACAGGGCAGCAGACGGAAGGGATATCTCATGGTTGTGGGACGTTGATTTTGAAAAACTGGAAAAAATCTATGATAAAATTATAACCGCTTACGTTTCAGGTATCAGAGGTCCTGACATGGCAGTAAGGCTTAAATATGCAGGTTTCAACCCGGAAAAGATAAAAATCATGAATAATTACAGCCAGCTTATTGACAATGGCCTGGCGGGAACTCCGGAAGGCAGCACCTTCTATATCCTGCCTACATATACCGCAATGCTCGATATCAGGGATATGCTCAAAAAAAATTTTAAGCTAAAGGAGTTTTGGGAATAATATTATGTATACTGTTGATATATGCCACCTTTATCCTGATCTGTTGAACTTATATGGCGATATGGGAAACATAATAGCTTTAAAGAAGCGCTGTGAATGGCGTGGTATACAGGCTAATATACATAATGTTTCACTCGGTGAAAACTTCACACCTGAAAATTTCGATATCATCTTTCTCGGTGGAGGACAGGACTATGAACAGGAAATCATTAAGGACGACTTCTTAAATAATAAGGGTAATGAAATAAGGAACGCTATAGAATACGGCAAGGTTTTTTTATGCATCTGTGGCGGATACCAGCTTCTAGGCAAATACTATAGGACATGGGACGGAAAGGAAATGGAATTTTTGGGTGCTCTTAATCTGTGGACCATAGGCTGCAAAAAACGTATGATAGGGAACATGGTATTCGAATGCGAATTTCTTATTTCGGAAGACTTCAATGGCAGGGTTGTAGGTTTTGAAAACCACTCCGGAAAGACGTATCTTGGCCCGGAGATAAAACCACTAGGCAGGGTAATAAAGGGATACGGTAACAATGGTGAAGACGGTTTTGAAGGTGCAGTCTATAAAAACACCTACTGTTCATATTCCCACGGAAGTCTCCTTCCAAAAAATCCAAGGCTTACCGACTATCTCATATCATTGGCATTGAAACAGAAATACAAGGACTTCACAAGCCTGGATAAACTGGATGATTCCATTGAAGAAAAGGCGCGTATTTCAGTTATCAGGAATGTATTAAGGTAGCACTAATACTTCTGAAAGGACTCTCATTATAAGTTTTTCATCATCTACAAAACACCGCATTACATCACCGATAGCGCGGGGCAGTATAAATAAAAGCCTGCCCCCTTTTACTTTTTTGTCATAAAACATTTTTTCATATACCTTTTCAGGGCTAATGCCTTTTACTACCGTGGGTAACCCTGCTTTTTCCAGTAGGTTGGTTACATCATTTACTGCTTCCTTATTTATCATTCCCATATAGTAAGCCATTCTAAACGCTCCTACCATTCCGACAGAAACACATTCCCCATGCAGGAGGCCAAAACCGGAAACACTTTCTATTGCATGGCCGATAGTATGACCAAAATTAAGTATGGCTCTTAAACCGCTTTCTTTTTCATCCTGTTCAACTACATTGCCTTTAATTGAGCAATTAACCTTAATTACGTGTTTCATTACATCTTCATTATACTCAAATATTTTATCCAAGTTATTTCCAATGTAATTAAAAAACTCACTGTCCATAATAAGCCCATGTTTTATAACTTCTGCCATACCGGACTTGAATTCCCTCAGTGGGAGGGTTTTTAAGGAATTCACATTTATATAAACCAACTTTGGCTGATAAAAGGTACCAATGACATTTTTTACTCCCTCAAAATCTATTCCCGTCTTCCCTCCCACACTGCTGTCTACTTGGGCCAATAAGGTTGTAGGAACCTGTATGAAATCAATACCCCTTAAATATGTGGAAGCGGCAAATCCCGTAATATCCCCCACAACACCGCCTCCGAGAGCTATAATGACGGATTTCCTGTCTAGTTTCAGTCCTATTAAAAACCTGTATATATCCTCTACGGTTTTTAGGTCCTTGCTTTTTTCTCCCGGCATAATAACATACTTATCCGGTTTATAACCGGCGCTTTCCAAAGCCTCCATGAAGCAAGTTCCATAGAAACTATCGACATTCTTATCGGTTATAACAACAAGCTTGCCATCCACATCTATACCTGCTTCCCGGAGGCACATACCCATACTTTTGTAATCGGTTGTAATATATATGGGATAACTCCTTTCACCCAACCCAATAGTTAAATTAATTAGTTTTGACAACTGCAAATTTGACATTCTCCCCATTAATATTCCACTCCTTGCTGTATGCTTCACAAGGGCCTTCACCTTCACTTACCTCATTTGCAAGTACTTCTTCCGAAATAATATCCTTGTTCTTCTCAATTATGCCGGCAATCCGTTTATTTTCTTTATAGAACAACCTTATCCTGTCTTCCACTTCAAAGTCCGCCTCTTTTCTCATTGTCTGAACTTTGCTTATTATTTCTCTCACAAAGCCTTCTTCAATAAGTTCAGGAGTAAGGTTTGTATCAATCACTACAGTAACTCCATAATCAGTTGTAGATACAAAACCTTCTTTTTGGGTTACTTCAACAAGTACATCAGCTTCAGCCAGTTCAATCTTTTCCCCCTCAACTTCCAATACAAAGGCTTCACCTTTTTTAAACGTCTCTACTGCTTCCAAACCGTCAGCTTCACTTAAAGCCTTACTTATTTTCGGCACAAGTTTCCCAAACTTTGGCCCCACCGTCTTAAGTTGAGGTTTAAGCTTATACTCGGTAAAATATTTCGTATCCTCTGTAAATACTACTTCCTTAACATTCAATTCCTCTTCAATGAGTCTTACAAAACTGGGAGGAAGTTTAAATTCGGCTTTTACATACATCTTTCCCACAGGCTGCCTTGTCTTTATGTTAGCAGTGTTTCTTCCTGCACGGCCTAGAACGACAATTTTCAAAACAGTATCCATGTTTTCCTCCAGTTCTCTATCAATACATGCCTCATTATATACGGGAAAATCACACAAATGGACACTCTCCGGAGCAGACAGGTCAATGGTTCTTGTAAGGTTTTGATATATTTCCTCAGCCATAAAGGGAACAAAAGGCGCAGACAGTTTTGTTACAGCATCAAGTACTATATAGAGAGTCATGTAAGCATTAATTTTGTCCTGTTCCATACCCTTTTGCCAGAAACGTTCCCTGCTTCTTCTCACATACCAATTGCTCAAATCATCGACAAAATCCTGTATAGCCCTTGCAGATTCAGTAATACGGTAGTTTTCAAGGTTTTTGTCTACATATCTTATCAACGAGTGGAGCTTTGACAGGATCCATTTGTCCATAACCGAAAGCTTTTCATACTCCAGCTTATAATTAATAGGATTAAACTTGTCAATATTGGCATACAGAATATAGAAGGCATAGGTATTCCATAATGTACCCATAAATTTACGCTGTGCTTCACTTACAGCCTCTTCATAAAAACGGCTTGGCAACCATGGGGCGCTTCCTGTATAAAAATACCAACGAACTGCGTCTGCTCCCTGTTTATCAAGAACAGTCCACGGATCCACTACATTCCCCTTGTGTTTGCTCATTTTCTGGCCGTCCTTATCCTGCACCAATCCCAAAACAATGCAATTTTTGTATGCAGGCTGGTCAAAAAGCAGTGTAGATATTGCGTGGAGTGTATAGAACCATCCCCGGGTCTGGTCAAGGGCTTCACTTATAAAGTCTGCCGGGAAGTTATCATTAAAAAGCTCATGGTTTTCAAAAGGATAGTGCCACTGGGCAAACGGCATTGCTCCCGAATCAAACCAGCAGTCTATAACTTCAGGTACTCTTTTCATCTTCCCCGTACTACATTTTGGGCACTTTAATAAAACACTATCTATATAAGGCTTATGGAGCTCTATATCATCAAGGACATTTTCACCCATCTCTTTTAGCTCAGCAATACTTCCTACCATATGCCGGTGGCCGCACTCACACTCCCATATGGGCAACGGCGTACCCCAATACCTTTCACGGCTCAAAGCCCAGTCTATATTATTCTCTAAGAAATTTCCAAACCTTCCGTCTCTTATGCTTTCCGGCAACCAATTAATCTTTTTGTTGTTTTCAAGCATATTCCCTTTGACAGCAGTAGTCTTTATATGCCAAGTGTTTCGAGCATAATACAAAAGAGGTGTATCACATCTCCAGCAGAAGGGATATGAGTGTTCATAATCCATTGTTTTGTACAGGAGGTTTCTCCTGTCAAGGTCCTTAATTATTTGAGGGTCGGCATCTTTCACAAAAATGCCCTTCCATGGGATTACATCATCAATGAATTTACCCTGTTCATTTACCAGTTGGATAAAAGGCAAGTTGTATTTACGCCCAACTCTTGCATCATCTTCGCCAAATGCCGGAGCAGTATGGACTATACCTGTACCCTCAGTTAAAGTTACATAATCGTCCGCAACTACGAAAAATGCTTTTTTATCAACTTTAGCAAAATTAAACAGTGGTTCATACTCTATACCAACCAATTCATTGCCGATTTTCTTCTCCAGTATCTCATATTCTTCTGTTAAAACTGTCTCTAATAGAGTTTCAGCAAGAATATACACCTCTTCTCCACATTTAACCTTGACATAGGTTTCTTTTGGATTTACAGTAAGACCCACATTAGACGGCAGAGTCCATGGGGTTGTGGTCCATGCCAGAAGGTAAACCCCAGGTTCTCCCTTAACCTTAAATTTAACATATATCGATGGCTCCTTAACATCCTTGTAGCCCTGGGCAACTTCATGGCTTGACAATGATGTACCACATCTGGAGCAATAAGGAACAACCTTATGCCCTTTATAAATAAGGCCTTTATCCCAAATCTGCTTCAATGCCCACCATACCGACTCAATATAACTGTTGTGGTAGGTTACATATGGATTATCCATATCAGCCCAAAAACCTACCCTGTCGCTTATTTTTCTCCATTCTTTTTCGTATTTCCATACACTTTCCTTGCATTTTTGAATAAAAGGCTCTATCCCGAACTTTTCAATCTCAGGTTTCCCATTTATACCAAGTTCTTTTTCAACTTCAAGTTCAACAGGCAATCCATGGGTATCCCAACCCGCCTTTCTTAATACTTTGTAACCTTTCATTGTTTTATATCTCGGTATAATATCTTTTATTACCCTCGTAAGTATATGTCCTATATGTGGTTTACCATTAGCTGTAGGCGGCCCGTCATAAAAAGTAAATGTGGGGCCATCCTTTCTTATTTCAATACTCTTCTCAAATATTTTATTTTCTTTCCAAAACTCTAGAACTTTTAATTCTCTTTCAACAAAGTTTAAGCTTGTAGATACTTTTCGGTACAACTTAAAATGCCTCCTTTATTCCTTTAAATTTATCGCATTATTACCATTTTCACACTAAAAAACCCTCTCATCCTGCTTAAGGGACGAGAGGGGATATTCTCACGCGGTACCACCCTAATTATTATGACTATGATATCATAATCACTTCATTTTATAACGGTTTTTGCCGGCCCCTCCTACTCTTGTAATGCAATTTTGTAATACAATTTCAGGGGGGCAACTCCTGGATGATTTTCAAAGGCCTACCTTACAGGATTTCCACCGCCACCTGCTCTCTCAAAAGGTTTTAGACCTTCTACTCTTTCCAATCATCGTTTTTTCAATATTAAATCACATATTAAATTATATTAATCGTAATAAGCTTTAAATTAATTTGAATTATACAACACAGGTTGTTTTAATGTCAAGCATCCTCTGAACCATCAAACATTTGCTTTAGAATTTCAAGTTGAGATAATAATAGTGCTTCTGCTTTCGACTTAAAAATATGCAATTTTTTTTTCAATTCCTCGTATTCAAATTTTATCCTCATTACTTCCTGGTTGGCATCATTTATCATTCTTTGTGCCTTTATTTCTGCTTCTTTAATAATATTTTCAGCCTTATCATAGGAATTCTTCTTTATTTCTTCCCCTGTTTTCTGAGCAACTAAAAGAGCATTCTGTAAAGAGTCCTCTATGGTTTTGTAATGCTGAAGGCCTTCATTTAGCACTGAAAGTTTATCTTTTAACTCAAGATTTTCCCTAATATATGCATTATAGTCTTCAATTATCCTATCTAATACTTCATTTACTTCGTCTTCGCTATAACCCATAATAGTTTTCTTAAACGTTAAATTTTGTATATCATTTGGTGTATAATTCATACTCCATCACCTCAAAAGAAAGAAGATCTAAAAATAATATTTCTTATTAATCCAATTATTAAGAACGCTAGCACAGGAGAAAAATCAAATATCATATTACGCCCAATAGCCGATCTCTCGATTAGTTCCCTCAAAGGCGCCAAAATGGGCTCGGTAATTTGATACAACAACCTGATAATACTATTATTTCTCGGTATAGGTATCCATGAAATAATCACCCTTGCAAATATTGCATATTGTATAAATATTAATAAATAGTCTATTGCTCTATAAATTGTTCCAGCCATTATAATCCTCCGTTACTTCATCCAAGGAAATACCCCATCGTTTTTTAATCCATCATTAAAATCTCCCAATACATCTACATTATGAGGCGCAATTAAAAAAATTGAACCGGATATCTTATAAATACTCCCATCAAGAGCATAAACCGCTCCACAGAAAAAATCAACCACTCTTTGGGCAGAATCCTTTTCCAACAATTCCAAGTTAACAATAACAGGTTTCTTGTTTTTTAAATGGTCACAAATATTCTGTGCCTCATCAAAATTTTGTGGTTGAATAACAACAACCTTAAATTGGGAAGACGAATGGATATTAACTACCTTTCCTTGCTGCCTTCTATTATTTGTACTAAAGGAAAACCTCGGTTGTTCCTCCTCATCAGCCTGATCCCTTTCGGTATACTCCTCTTCCATTTCCTCTTCAGTCTCCCAACCTACAAAATTCAACACTTTGTCAAATAGCTTTGCCATAGTGTATGTACTCCCTTCTCTTTAGTATTATCTTTTCCCAAATATGGCAGTACCTATCCTTACAATATTTGCGCCTTCTTCAATTGCAACTTCAAAATCATTACTCATTCCCATAGACAGGTAATCCATATCTATATTATCAATGTTTTCCCTGCTTATGTCAATAAATATTTTCCTAAGTTCTTTAAAAACAAACCTTATTTCTTCGGGGTCGCTAACGAGAGGAGCTATGGTCATAAGTCCTTTTACCTTAATATTCCTATATTTGCTTATTTCTTTTATAAAATTCATAGCTTCATCTTTGGATATCCCAAATTTAGATTCTTCTCCAGCAACATTAACCTGCACAAGGACATCAATTATTTTTCCGGCTTTTTGCGCCCTTTTGTTTATTTCCTGGGCAAGTTCCACACTGTCTAAAGAGTGAATCATAACCACACTGTCAATTAAATACTTTACTTTGTTTTTTTGTAAATGGCCTATCATATGCCAGTTTACATTTTTATTAGCAGCCCTAATAGTATTTATTTTTTCCTGCAATTCCTGCACCCTGTTTTCCCCTAGGTCAACAATTCCTGCATCAATTGCTTTAAGTATCCTAACAGGTTCCACGTTTTTTGTAACACCTATTATTTTAATGTCCTCAGGTTTTCTTCCTGCTTTTTTTGATGCTTTTTCAATCCTTTCTTTTATTTTGTCTATGTTTTGCTTTATTAAATTATTTATCATTAATTTATCACCTGCCCATCCTGAATATTATGCGGATTTAATATATATGTATCATAAAGGTATATACCCTTAGACCTATCCATAGCTTCAACTACTGCATATTCGTTATTTCTCCCTATTATTTTTACTTCTCTTACACTTGCTATATCACCTTTTAAAATCACAATTTCTGCTGTATTCATGTTTAAGTCGACATTTCTGAGGCTCTTTAAAGGTACTGTAAGGCCTTCATATGAAGATTTTACTAAATCAATATTAACCCTTCTCAAACCAGCTATCTCTCCTGTATATTTATCAGCTCTAATAGCAATTATTTGTTTTCCATCCTGTTCTTTTGATACAAATTCAACAGTGCCTGTCATTTTCCTGTTTATATCATTAATCCTAATTAATAGTTTTTTCCCTTTTTCTAAAAGGGTATTTTGCTCAGATTTCAAACATACAACAATCTGATATTGAAAATCATTTATTACCTTGGCAAAAGGCTTATCTGCTTCAACTTTTCTATCGCTTATATCCCGTTCAACAGTTTTTTCTGTTAATATGCTTTCAAACACTTCGGGTGTTAATTGCCCAATAGCCTGAGGTTTTAAAATACTTTCATAACCATCAACAATGTATGATACTATTCCGGATGAGTCTGTTTTTTTTTCTGATATACTCGTATTCATATTTTTCATCAATTTGTCTCTTTGTTCTTTTAGAGTTTTTATATAAATACTATCAATTCCATCATCTCCTATTATTTCAGCTTTTTTTTTAATTAATTCATCTATTTCATATTTTATTTGTTTTATCCTGCTAAGCCTGTTACTATTCATTTCCGCAACAATTAATTTTACTTTGCGTCCAATTTCATTCTCAATTTTTACTATATCTTGATTAAATATTTCTTTATTCTTATTTTTCTCTTTTTGGGCAGCAAGAATTTTTGTATTTATATCGTTTATTTCTTTCAGCAATTTTAAAGATGAATCATCTACAACTGTTGCAACTGTAGAATATGCAGAAATCTTGTTTCCTTCCTCAACATGAGGTATATATTCTCCGTTAAAAGGAGCTTTTAATACTGTTTCATCCCGTACAAGCAATGCATTAACATTTATTGAATCTTCAATCTTCCCAATACGGATAATATCAGTTGCTATACTATTTCCATAAAACCAGTAAAAAAGAGAAGGTACATATATTAACGCAAATATAACTGTCAGCAATCTTCCCACTCTGAATTTTTTCCTGGCTTTTTTACGGTCTTTTTGACTATATGCTTCGTCTTCTGTATGCTTGTTTCTAACATTGTTTTTTAAATTTTTTCTTTTGTTTTCCATATTTCTCCCCACCTAAATATGGCATTTAATTTTTTCTTTCATTACCTGTATAGCTGTCATTACACCTAATTTAACGTGCTCAAAAACCAGGCCGCCCTGCAAATAAGCAATATATGGTGCCTTAACAGGTGCATCGGCGCTTAATTCTATGGAAGCTCCCTGGATAAATCCGCCGGCAGCCATTACTACCTGGCTGTCATATCCAGGCATGTCCCATGGTTGGGGCGTTACAAATGAATCCACTGGAGAACCTTTTTGTATCCCCTGGCAGAATAAAATCAGACTCTCCGGGTCACTAAACTTAATTGCCTGAATTATATCTCCCCTTTCTTCATTTACGGATGGGGATACTTCAAATCCCAACTTTTCCATTACTGCTGCAGCAAATACCGCACCTTTTAAGCTTTCGGCAACTACATGGGGTGCAAAAAATAATCCTTGAAAAAACAACCTGTTAATCCCCAGAGATGCCCCTACTTCTTTCCCAAGTCCTGGAGTAGTTAACCTGCATGCAGCATTCTTGACATATATTTCCTTACCAACTACATAGCCTCCGGTAGGTGCCAATCCTCCTCCAGGATTTTTGATAAGTGAGCCGGCGACTATATCCGCACCTGCTTCAACAGGCTCTCTTTTTTCAACAAACTCCCCGTAGCAATTATCTACCAATACTATTATATCTTTTTTTAGTCTTTTTGCAAACTTAACAATATTCTCAATATCACTAATCTTAAGGGACGGCCGCCAACAATATCCCCTTGAGCGCTGAATAAAAACCATTTTCGTTTTTTCATTTATTGTTCCCTTAATTTTTTCAAAATCCACTTTTCCATCAGGGAGTAAATCCACTTGCCTGTAACCTATCCCAAACTCTCTTAAAGAACCTTCTTTGCTTTCTCTTATACCTATTACATTATCAAGGGTATCATATGGCTTCCCTGTAACCGACAACACTTCATCTCCTGGCCTCAGGTTACCATAAAGGCACAAGGCTAAAGCATGGGTACCTGAAACAATTTGGTGCCTCACCAATGCATCTTCGGCTTTGAATATGTCTGCATATACCCCTTCCAGTATGTCTCTTCCCCTGTCATTATAGCCATACCCTGTAGAACCTGCAAAATGGGAGTCGCTAAGTTTGTTCTTTTGCATGGCTTTTATAACCTTTAACTGGTTGTATTCCCTCACAGCATCGATACGTAAGAAAATATCCCTGCACTCTTTTTCGGCAATATGAGATATCTTACTAATACTTTCATCTATACCAAACTCTTGTTTAATAAAATCATCTATCTGAAACTCGCAATTTGCTTTGTAAGTATTATGATCCATATATAACCTTTGCACCCCTAATTTTTATATAAGTCCTGCGCTTTCTCCTATAACAACTTCCCAAACTTTATGTATAGCAAAATATTACTACAGAAATTAATTTTCCGCAACATATAAAGGCCACCGGGTGGAATTTCTTTTTAAAGTACCTAAAATTCACAAAATTTTAACAAATTATTCATGTACTAGTCAAATAAATTGGGTAGAATAAAAATGCCAATAAATAATCGAAGGAAGGAGGTGAACAAAATGAAAAAGAAATTAGTTATATTCTTGGTTCTTGCTATGGTCATTGCAATACCTTTTTCCGTATTTGCAGCCACTTCTGATACCCAAGCAGCAAAAGCGGTAAGAGGATTTTTGGGGATAGATGTTTCAAAACTCAACGAACAACAGAAAGCAGATGTTGAAGAATACTCCAAAAAGATGGCGGATTTGAAAAAGGAATTTATTAACAAGATGGTTGAAAATGGTTCAATAACAAAAGAAAAAGGAGATGCTGCCATAGAAAAGATTGATGAAATGCTTGAGAATGGATTGGAAGGTTTTGCAAACTGGTTTGGAGGTTTTAAGTGTTTTGCTAAGGGAAGAAGTTTTAATAATAGCAGAATTGACGTTTCTAACCTTACTGATGAGCAAAAAGCTGATTTAAAGGAGTCTATAGACAAGATAGTTGAACTTCAAAAAGAACTGATTAACAAGATGGCTGCAAATAGTTTGTTGACCGAAGAACAAGCAAATGCTATTACCCAAAAGCTAGACAGTATTATTAGTAATGACGAAAATTTAGCCTATGGTTTGCTATTAGGGGAAGGCTTATGCGGTAACTTCGGCTTTTGGGGTATAAACGGTATTAAAATCTATGCTCCAAAGGTCTCTGAGCTCACAGAGCAACAAGAAAAAGATTTAATAGACTATTTCAATAAAATGGCTGATCTAAAGAAAGAACTGGTCAACAAGATGGTTACTTACAGTTTAATAACTAAAGAGCAAGGAGATAACTGCATCCGGAAAATTGATGAAGTGCAAAAGGACATCAATGAAAACGGATTGCCTGACAACCTTGGGTGGTCAAACGGCAAGACAGCCAAAAAGGGCGGTTTTAGAGGTGCTATAAAAAAAGGTGCTATGCCAAAAGGCAACTCTGGTTTGAATAATATACAATAATATGAGTATGCTCTCAGTACACAAATTGTAAAGAAAAGGATAAAGTAAGGGTAAGGATATGGGTTTAATCCTTATCCTCCCTTATTTTTATCCTTACTTATTTTGTTCTCACCGATTATTTTAATTTGCCAATGATATACACAAGATTATTCACAAGATTATTTCCAGAGCCAATTTTTGATTTTACAAATATAAACATTTCCAAATTTTTATAGTATAATAAAAGCTACGGATATATTTTGAGGAAAGGGTGTGTATCTGTGAATATACTGGTTACTTTAAATGCTGCTTATATTTCACCGCTCAAGGTTATGCTCAAATCACTGTTTGATAATTGCTCCGAAAGCCTTGATATTTACCTTATGCATGCTGATATAAGAGAAGCAGAGATAAACCAGCTTTCCAAATTTGTCACAAGGCATGGGCATACCTTGTATCCATTGCTTGTTGATAAAAATGTGTTTTCTGATGCTCCGGTTAACTCCTACTATTCAAAAGAAATGTATTACCGCCTGATTGCACATACCTTACTGCCGGACCATGTCGATAAAGTGCTCTATCTTGATCCGGATATATTGGTCCTTAACCCTATTGAACCATTGTACAGGATCGAATTAGGAGATTGCTTTTTTGCGGCTGCTGCACATGCAAAACCAATGATAAGCTACATCAATAAAATTCGTCTCAAGACAGAGTCTAACAGGTATTATAACTCCGGTGTGCTGCTCATCAATGTAGCACGACTGCGAACCGAAACTGACGTTTCTCAGTTGTATAACTATATTAAAAAACATGTCAATGAGCTTATACTACCCGATCAGGATGTTCTCAACGGTCTTTATTGGGATAAAATCAAGCCCCTGGATGAATACTTGTACAACTATGATGCACGCCGCTACCGCTCATATCTAATTTCATCGAAGGGGCGGGTAAATATAGATTATATCATTCACAACACAGTTATTCTACACTTCTGCGGCAAACACAAGCCTTGGCACCGCAATTATCCGTATCGTTTCGGCATTCTTTACAAACACTATCAGAAGATGTCGGAAAGAGCGGATACTTCATAGCCTTAAAGAAAATACTAATTTTTCAATCCTAACATAACCCTGTCTTCATCAAATTTCCTGTGTGCAGCGCGCTCAAACATATCCACCAACTCATCTACGGTAAGTGATGTTTTATCCAAACCTTTTATATCCAGTACTATTTGCCCCTTGTCCATCATTATAAGACGATTGCCCATTTTAATGGCATGTTCCATATTATGCGTAATCATAAGCGTAGTTATGCCTTTCTGAAGAACGATTCTTTCTGTGAGATCGTTTATCAGGCGGACGGTAGACGGATCCAGTGCAGCAGTATGCTCGTCTAGAAGAAGCAGTTTCGGCTTTACCATGGTGGCAATAAGCAATGTCATGGCTTGCCGTTGACCCCCTGAAAGCAGTTTAACCTTGGAGTCCATGCGGTTCTCCAACCCTAACCCCAGCTCAGCCAACCTCTGTCTAAATGTTTCTCTCAGTTCCTCGTTAAGACCCCACTTGAGTCTGCGGGGCTTATCACGGCAGTATGCCATCGATAGGTTTTCCTCTATGGTCATAGACGGAGCAGTACCCATCATGGGATCTTGAAAAACCCTGCCGATAAATTTAGCCCTTTCATATTCAGGCAGCCTGGTAATATCCCTGCCATCGAGTAATATGCATCCCCCATCAACAGGATATACACCTGCTATAACATTTAAAAGCGTAGATTTCCCTGCACCGTTGCTTCCAATTATAGAAATAAAATCACCATCGTTAACATTAAGGTTAAGGTCGCGGAGTACGGCATTCTCATTAACTGTCCCAATATTAAAGATCTTTGTTACTCCTTTTAATTCCAACATAAAAAATCCTCCTATGCAGCACTGCGAATCAACTTTCTTATCTTGGGCGTACCTAATGCTATTATCACCAGTATCGTAGTGAGCAGCTTTAAATCGGTTGCTGCAAAACCTAACCTCAATGCGATACCGATACTCAGCCTATAAATGAAAGATCCGAGCAGAGCTGAAAAAGTGGCAAAGCCTACACTTTTTTCTCCCATGATCATTTCTCCTATTATTACCGACGCCAAACCGGCCACGATAGTGCCTACACCCATGCCTATATCGGAAAAACCCTGGTACTGTGCCACAAGTGCTCCGGAAAGTGCTACCAATCCGTTTGATATGGATAGCCCCAACATTTTCATGGCATCAGTATTTACACCCAGGGCTCGCGCCATGCCAGGGTTGTTGCCTGTTGCCCTAAGCGCAAAACCAAGCTGGGTTTTCAAAAAACTATCAAGCAGGATCTTTATTATGACAGTTGCAATTACGAATGCTGTCATGAATACCCATTGGCGGGGTATGCCCCAGTCTTCAATATATGTGAATATTGTCTTGGCATTTAGCAGCGTAACATTGGATCGCCCCATCACGCGCAGGTTTATAGAGTAAAGAGCTGTCATAGTCAAAATACCTGCAAGCAGCCCGGTTATCTTTCCTCGTGTGTTGAGGAAACCGGTAATATAGCCGGCAACCATGCCGGCCGCTGCAGCCAGAAGCAATGCAAAAAAGGGGTTACCTCCGTTGAATATCAGGATGGAAGCTACCGCTGCTCCGAGCGGAAAGCTTCCATCTACCGTCAGATCAGGAAAATCAAGTACTTTAAACGTAATATAAACACCAAGCGCCATTATGCCAAACACAAGTCCCTGCTCCAAGGACGTAGCCACTAGGCTGAACAATCGAACCACCTCATAATCATTCTATAACCTCATCGGCTTTATCCAGTATATCCTTCGGTATGGTCAGGCCAATGGTTTCAGCCGCCTTTTGGTTAATTATAAGAGTGACAACCTTGGACCCTTCTATCGGTATATCCTGGGGTTTTTTACCCTTTATAATCTCTACAGCTATCTGGCCGGTCTGCTTACCCAGCTCCCTGTAATCTATTCCTTTTGTCGCTATGGCTCCTGCATCTACCTGACCCCGCTCCGAACCTATAACCGGTATCTTGTTATCATTTGCAACTTTTATAACTGCCCCTATGGAGGAAACTATGGTATTGTCAGTAGGAACGTAAATAGCATCCACTCTTCCCATTAGCGACTGCGTAGCCTGGTTGACCTCACTACTATTACTAACAGTGGCTTCCACTAAAGTTAAACCAAGAGCAGCAGCGGCTTCCTTTGCTATATCTACTTGAATCTTGGAATTGATCTCACCGGCATTGTACAGTATACCAACTTTTTTGGCCCCCGGTATCAGGTCCTTGACCAGCTTAATCTGCTCGGCTACCGGGTTCATATCGGTTGTTCCGGTTACATTGCCACCAGGTTTCTCGAGACTCTCAGCTAAGCCTGCCGATACCGGATCGGTCACCGCCGTAATAAGTATGGGTATATCCTTAGTAACATTGGCTGCGGCTTGGGCTGCCGGTGTAGCTATGGCAAGTATCATGTCCACCTTTTCATCAACAAATTTACGGGCTATGGTCTGGGCATTGGTTACATCACCTTGTGCATTTTGAAGATCAATCTTAATGTTCTTACCATCTTCATAGCCAGCTTCCTTGAGTGCTTCAATAAAGCCTTCACGTGCGCTATCCAGGGCAGGATGCTGTACTAGTTGCGATATACCTATTTTGACTACCTTGTCCGAAGATGTGCCGCTGCATGCGGCAAAACTAATTGAGATGAGCATTATTACCAAGGCAATAGCAATTACTTTTTTAGACATAAAAAATCCCCCTTCTTTTTATTGACGGAGGGAATATGGAAGTTTACATTTTTCCCTACCGTACTACCATTTTACTTATTATCTATGATAGCACATCAAAATTGTGAATTCAAGGAAATGTTCGGGTGCATTTTTATTTCTTTCTGTTAAACTTAATTTTAGCAGTAAGCACCCTGTCGGTAGTAAATATCTTCGCTGCTATAATTATAAGCAAAATCAATACAATTAACTGGTATATAATTCCCCATGTCACGGTCATGTACCTGCGAAAGAATATGCCCTGCGATACAAGAAATGAATGTGAAAATGGAATGGCGTAAACAAAATACTTAAGGGCCGGCGAAGCCGTGTCCAGGTTCATGAACATGGAAATAAAATATGGTATCATTACTATAAATATAATTGGAGCGATCAGGCTTTGTGCTTTCTTCACATCCTCTGAAAAGACTCCAAGGATCAGTGAAACGGCAAGCGCTATCAGTATGCTCAGGAAAAGTGAAACGCCTATAAGCAAATAGTCCGTGATACCAAGAGTCAGGCCAAGCTGGTTCAAGGCGCTAATCAACTTCTGGCTGGACTCGCTCTTGAAAGCGTCACCTGTTACCCCCCTTATATAATAGCTCATTCCGACCATATATACAGCTGCCATAATCAGAGATACGATGCCAGCAGCAGACATTTTAGCCGTCACCAGAGATGTCCTGCTTATCGGCGTGCTTAAAAGCGTTTCCAGGGTTTTATTCTCCTTTTCTGAAGCAATGGCAACCACCACTGTCTGAGATGCCATTATAATGATTACAAAAATAACAATGGGTATAAACATTGTTTGTGAATTGATAAAACCCATCAGTTCTTCCAAGCTCACATTTGCAGTCTTACTGCCTAATACAACCAGATTCTCAGCAGTAATAGGATTTTTTAATTCTTCTGGGTTTTCCGATAAAGCCTTTTTCATAATTAACATATTGCTGAAGTGTTCATTTATAATCTTAAATGCCCGCGTACCCGAACCGGAGCTCATTAAACCGGAAACTGAAAATCCCTGTAGGATATTATAATTTTCAATCCTCTGAGGCTTGAATTCCAGAAGGCCCTTCTCAAAACCTGAGGGGATGGATATTACATTGTATATATTCTTCTCCTTTGCTTCTTCAATAACTAAATCAACCGTTTCTTCGCTATACAGAAACACCTGGTACCCTGCAGATTCTAAGATATCTGCAACCATTTGTGAAGTGGGGGAAGAATCGAGGTCATGAACTATAATGCTTTGTGAACTACTTGCTTTCCTGCTCTCTTTTCCGACCACATTCCCTATAAACACAAAAATCATTATGCCAATTAATAACGGTAAAATCATTTGGAGTGTCAGGAGCTCTCTTATCTCCTTCTTAAATAATGCCATAAATCTATTCATCTTGCCACCTCCGCAAACACTTCTTCAAGATTCTGCGCTCCAAATTCCTTCTTTAATTCCTCAGGGGTTCCAACTTCTAGTATTTTACCTTTATCGATTATGGCAACCCTGTCGCACAGGTACTCAATCTCGAGCATGTTGTGGCTTGAAACCAGGACTGTCATACCGGATTTTGCAAGCCTTTTTATGGTATTTCTTATTTCAAGCGCATTTATTACGTCCAGCCCGCTAGTAGGTTCATCCAGTATTGCCAGCTTAGGCCTAGTCATCACTGCCCTGGCCAGCAACAATTTCCGCGTCATACCTTTACTGAATGTGGATATCTTATCTTTCAACCTGTCCCCAAGATCTGCAATTTCCGAGGCAACCCTCACATATTCCTCGCAGGTTCTTTCATCCGGTGCAAAAAGGCTTGCCATAAAACGCAAATATTCCTTTCCGGTTAAGTTCTTATATGCCCCAGCTTCTTCGGGAAGATAGCTTATTATGTTTCTAATTTTATCCGGCTGTTTTTTTACGCTTATACCGTAAATGTATACGTCGCCACCATCCGAAGAAAGAATTGTTGCAATAATCCTTAAAGTTGTCGTTTTCCCAGCTCCATTGGGTCCAATCAGGGCAAAGATTTCACCAGGGCTTACATCAAAACTGATTCCTTTTAATGCTTTAAGATTACCGTAATTCTTCTCAAGATTTTCTACCACAAGAGCCTTCTCCATAACTGGTCCTCCTTTCGTACGTACTAAATAAAAGATAATATAATAATTATATGAAAGTTTGGAAACCTATGCAACTGCTTAGAAAATTAATTTAAAGGAAACTTACCTCTTCATGGATCTATCATCTTTCAAGTTCAATCCATTCAAGCTCTTCCAGGAAATAGAACAAATCTTCAATCGAATGGGCAAGGGTGGATATATTGTTAAAGAGCATCACCACAGAAGAACTCTTTATGGTGTGCATTATTCTGAATATTTCGTTTATTGCGTGCTGTTCATCGTTTCAACTCAACATTCAATTTCGCTCTGTTATATGTTTCACACAGAGGGTCTGTCATTGAAAGCCTGATTAGTTCCTTATTATTAAGAAACAAAATACGGCAAAAACATGAGCGATTGGGTCGTCTTTTTGTAAAATCTGCAGGGAATATCCGCCAGAAGTATTGCTGTAAATATCTAAAGAGCATTTGCGATAAAGATAAAAATAAACGCCAAATTATACAGAACGGTATTTCTCGTTATGGTCCAGAGAGAGCCTGATTCATACAGGTATCTGAAATTCTCAAAACTTATGAACGGGCTGCCGAAAATACCGCCTCTAAAATCATACCGTGTGAAAGCAAGATATATACCGAACATTGGCATATATGAATTGAATAAAAAAAACAGAACTGCCGGTATTACCATTATATATAGTTTTCTATTTTTGAAGATTTCATAAGTGAATCCTTGTATTTTTTCATTTTTTCATTTACAACAAACTTCCTTGGTATGAGTATATACTTTTTATAACTGCTGTAATTATTGAATATTTCCAAAATATGCCTATCATCAAATTCTTCTATATTCTGGATTATTTCCCGGGTTGTATTTCTGTCCTTGTATGTATGCTTATCACATTCGTCATCTGCAGGAGTTACACATGACAATTCGATGATTTTATTGGCTACATCCTTCAAAAGCTCCCGGTCTACCCAGTAATGAGTATAATATCCCCGTTTATCTCCCTTTACGATTCCAGCATTTCTCAGGACTTTAAGATGTTGAGATACAGCAGATTCTGAAATATTCAACTGTTTGGCTAATGCTCCAACGCAATAATCATGACTTACAAGAAGTTTAACAAGACTATAACGGGTTTCATCAGATAGTGCTTTCAAGATTTCTATTAATTCAGTCAATAACAATCACCTCGCATTCAATTAAGTATATACTAAATTAAATTATAAATACTTGAATTATTTTTGTCAACACTTTATACCAAGCTAAATCCTTGACTTTTTGAAGCCCCACTTTCCCAACATCACGGAAAACAAATAATTGTAGAAAAACTATTTTCTGTGGTATAATAGCATTAGGTGAATATATTGCTAATACTAATAGGGTGAATTGGTAGAAAGGACTGTATATGAGTATTATAAACAAGCCACATGATAAGTTTTTTAAAGAAACTTTAAGTGATCTTGAAACTACAAAAGATTTCATGCTCAACTATCTGCCCAAAGAGTTACTAGAAATAATTGATCTAGATAGTATTTCGGCTGAGAAAGATAGCTTTATTGACAAAGAATTAAAAGAACTATTTTCAGATGTATTATTTAAGACCATTATTAATGGAAAAGACGGATATATTTATTTTTTATTTGAACATAAAAGCTATTTATCAGAGAGAACACCTTTACAGTTATTAAAGTATATGATTAGAATATGGGAACAAAAAATTAATAAAGAAAATATTAGTAAGTTACCCATAATTATTCCTTTAGTAGTTTACCATGGAGAGGATAAGTGGAACATAGATATAAGATTTACAGGGATGATAGAAGGGATAGGGGACTTGCCGGAAAACATTAGAAAATACATTCCCCACTATGAATATATTCTATATGACTTATCACCCTATGGAGAAGAAGAAATAAAAGGAAATGTAAAACTTAGGATTTTTTTAGAGATACTAAAGGCAATATTCAATGAAAACTTTGATGAATTTATAAAAACTCTGGAAAGGTCATTTGAAGCCTTAGAAAAACTGGAACATCAGGAAAAAGGCATAGACTATTTTGAGACTTTTGTTAGATATATTATGAATGCAAGAAACGACATCAATATAAAAGATGTCTATGAAGCAGCAAAAAAAATCTCTTTAGAAAGGAGCGAGGAGATTATGACAATAGCAGAACAACTTATTAAAGAAGGAATGCAAAAAGGAATGCAAAAAGGAATGCAAAAAGGAATTATAGAGGGAAAAAGAAAAATAGCTAGAAACCTTTTGAAACTGGGATTTTCAGCAGAACAAGTAGCAGAAGCTGCTGAGTTGTCTACTGAAGAAGTTTTGCAGTTAAAAATGAAGGTTGAAAATTAAAGAAATATAGCACGGGAGGAGACTGTACCGACAGCCTCAGTACTTTCCCGTGCAGCCCTAACTATTTTTTAAAATTACCAATTTTAGTAAATTTAACTTTTTTCAACAATATTTGGTCTTGTGGATTTTTACGTGAATATCTATTTTTTGAACTGTCGGTACATCATTCATAGATGGATAAAGTATGGCTACAGTTTTATTCCCTATGCCGCTTATCGCATAAATTGCCAATTGATAAAGCATCTCTCTTGGCATTACCAAACTGTTTCTGTGTCCAGGTTGGAAAATCTAATGCTAGTAGTCCTGAATCCTGTTCTATTGATAATGTTCACAAAAGTTGCTTTATCATCTTTATACTTTGACCATTCGGACGGAGTATATATAACAATGTCTAAATCTATATCGTATTCAATCTCAACAAGCATTTCTCTTAATGTTTTTCTCTTGTCTTCTGTCTCAAGGATTACGTAAATATCTATATCGCTACCACGCTTAATAGAACCTTTTACACATGAGCCAAAAAGGATTATATCTTCAGGGTCGTATTTTATTAGAATCTGATTCTTAACTTTTTCATTCTCATTATAATAAGGATAAATCAATCAATCATATCCTTGAATACATTATCACCATATTTTCTCTTACGCTTTGCAGCAGTTTCATAACAGTAGGTTTCATCTCGTTTAGATACTACCACTATATTCATTACTTTTACATCTCTTACCAATGTATATACTACTCTTATACCAATTCCTTTATATTTAATTTTAAAAAAGCCAGTTAGATTATTCCCGCCCTTATTCCCAAGAGGCTTACCATACCCACCTTCACTCTGTGACAGAGGGTTTTGTCTGACTTTTTTAATACCTGCCAATACAATCTCCCGTAAATCTGGATCAAGTTTATCAAGGTCATCTTTTGCCTCTTTTAAATATTTATCCTGCCACATTTATTCAATCTCCACTGTCTCCATAAGTTTATCGAGCCGCTCTTCACTAATATTATATTCTTTTATTATATCATCGCGGGTTAGGGTTTCATTCTGGTTAAAATTTTTTATTCTTTCATTTGCCATCTTCAAAAGCTCAAAGTTCTCCTTTGTTTCCAAAAGATCTGTATATTCATCAACAGACAGTATTATCGCCTCTGGTTTATTGTTTTTTACAATAATATACTGCTCTTTGTTTTTCCCAACCCGTTGTATAATCTTTGAAGCCATGCCTCTGCTTAAATCAGAAACAGATATAAGTCTGCCGATCACATCTCTTAAATCAAGTTTTACTGTGTCAGGCATCAAACCACCACCTCTTTATATGAGTTAAAACTAATCATCTCTAATTATAGTATATGCTAATTCATATATATTTTCAATGTAATTTTCATGAAATTTATATTAAGAATATATCTTGATTATAAACAATACTTTTAGTTTCTAACCATAATCGTCGAATTAAAGGATGAGAAAATTAATAAATTATTTCAATTAAGTTTTATTTTTGAACAGCATTTAGGATTCGCTATATCCCCAGTATCCAGTTATTTTTTCTAATAATGTAGGTTTATTGGGGGAAGGGGAGACTGCTGATTTAACTATCAAGTGCATATCAAGTACAGAAATATCCAATTTGCCCAACTTTCTCACCCTTCCCTCTTAAAAATCTTATCCACGCTTTTTTGGATATAGTCTATCAATCCAGTCTCAAAAAGCCGTAACACAATGGTTTTAAACGGTACTGCGAATACATCCATCAACCTTATTATATCGATGAGTTTCAAATGTACCGTGTCTATCTTTAAAATCCCTATCTGTTCTTTTAACAAATTTCTTGGGACAAGTAAAAGTATACATATCACTTATCGGAAGCATGATTGCAGGCAGGATTGTTGCAGGTATCGCTGTTTGGGTTCTTGCAACCTTTTTTACAGCCAACCTACCGGGACCTATCGTGTTCATTATCGGCAGCGTTACCAAAGGCATACCTGGTATCATCATTAATATGGCCATACCCAATTTATACCTACAAACCGCAGTAGGATTACCGTAGCCTATCTAGCAAAAAACACCACATCACCAAATTCTGCTCCCGCTACCTTACTGACCTCTTGACATTTAATCTTCAAAAGAAAGAAAACCTTATCTTTGACTAAAGCCTCTTCCTCTAAAGATTCAAAATTGGCCTGTCCTTTGGATAAAACCAGTTTAGCATTTTCAAGCCTATTTAGAAAAGTCTTGGAAAGCCGCTTTAGACTAATTCCTAAAAAATTAGTTCCTGTAGTTATTACATCCGCTATTTTATCCATACCGACATAAATGGCATCACACATAGTTGCATCGTTTAAAATAGGCCCTTCTTTAACTGCATATATTACCTTTTTTCCCCTTCGGACCAATTCCTCGACCAGTATTTTGTCAAATACAATCTCGCCGGCATTATCCCCTAAAAACAGTACCTCTTCAACGATATTAAGTTTTTTTATAAAAGCTGCATAATCATCCTTTGAAAACCCAATCTCTAAACTATGTTTTAAGCCTGCATCTATATCGTAGCTCCTATTGATACCAAGGTCAATGACGTTTCCGGCAACCGCTACCTTCAAAGCCTGATATAAACTGTCATTGGAATCTTCTACAATTGCCTTGAGTTTTGGATATAGTGAAAGTGCTATATCGTTAGATTCCCTTTTGGCTCTTTTGTATGGATCATTCACTCCAATCATTTCATACGCTTTCAGGATGGCTTTAGTTGAGTTTTCGGCAGGGGAATCATTTCTATCAAAACTCTTTACATAGTCCATCAGCTTATAAATAACTTCATATTGGGTATCCTCATCTACTCCTGCAAGGTTCATACAGGTAACTACCTGCTTTAGATAACAGTGTACGCAATCTATATATGATCTCATACTTCTTCCCTTTCCATGTATGTATTGATTCCTAACATTGTCCATTATAACATGCAATATACCGGTATTACAATTCTTTCTCCCCTGTTATTTTCTCTGAGGAATAATTTCAATCCAATATCCGTCAGGGTCTTCAATAAAGTAAATCCCCATAGACTTGTTTTCAAAACATATACACCCCATATTCTTGTGACGTTCATAAGCAGCATTATTGTCAGTTTCTATTTTATGAGATGATTCTATTTTCTCACTACAACAACATTTATTTAATTTTTCATTTGTCATTTTATACTTCCCTCCAAGATAAATAATGTAAACGCATCTTTTTCATCAGGTCCATCCTAAAATTATATCATGGCATCCGAAGCATTTTCCATCCGCTGCTTATAAAATATACTGAAAATACTATAATAAATATACCTAACAATAAAATAATCCAGCGATATACAGTATCACTTATCAGTTTCTTGCCTCTGGAAAATGCTATGGAAATTGCTGAATACCACACAAAGTCCGATAAAATATGTCCTATAAAAAAGAACAAAACACCAATTAACCCTAAAGTATAAGACTGGCGTATTGACTCCATCCCCGTTGACGCCCACCAGAGAATGAAGTAAGGATTAGTAGCGCTTACAAGTGCTCCCGCTAATACAAGATTTTTCATACCTGCACTATTCCCTGCTCTTTGGTTCTCCAGAGAAACTGACTTATTTATACCAGACTTGATCATTCCATACCCCATCCATGCAAGAAAAGCACCGCCAAATAATCCAATAAATCCCGCAACTGTCGGATTAGAGAAAAAATCTTTAAGTCCGAATGTCATGATGATAATTAGTATAAATTCCAGGATTCCATGTCCTAATACTGTCAAAGGGCCTGCTGTCCACCCTTTTTTAAGGCTGCCATCAATCGTGACCCCCAACATAGGCCCAGGCATTAATGCTCCTGAAAAGCCTATTAAAAAAGCACTAATGAAAATCCCCCACAAAACCATGTTAATTAACCTCTCTTAATCAAAAGTAACTTTTTTACAGTGAGAGATATTCTTTTTTAAAAAGTTTTCATTCTCCTTACTATCCCCCATACTTTTACTTTATCATCTTCAATGCATAATTAACTTCATCCACACTAAATTCTTCAGGGTCAAAAGAACCACCCACCCATTCAAGCATGAATTCATGCTCTGGATGCTGCGGGTCTTGTATTGCTTCAAGGAAATCTTCATATCCCCATGGTCCCCCTACATCTTCAGGCGGGCAGTTTCTTTTACCACCGATACATATTGGATATTTAACGCCTTCTTCTGGATCAAGCACCTTCTCAACAACAATGTCATGTCTCCAGTCATCACCAAAATCGTAAACATATCTGAATTTATCCTTGGGCGCAAAGTTCATACTGCTTAACTTTACCCTCTTTGCACTTTTTACTTCATATCTGCTGTTAAAGTCCCAATCATCATCTTTTTCCCCTATAATCATATCTCCCAGACTGAACTCATAAAGGTGGGATTCAAACCATCCCATCGCATACTGGATTATCCTGTGGAGTTTATAAAACGTGATATCGTCTTTAACCAATACCCTTCTTCAGACAGGAGGCTTTACGTCTTTTAATGTTATTTTCAACTGAAGAATTTTCATAACCTCACGGCTCCTTTTACTTGTATTGATGTACTTCTATTTTGTTATTTCTCTATATTCTACAATAGTAAAAACAATATTCTATTATCATTATACATTATTTTTTTATTTTCCAAAATATAGAAATCCATTCCTAAAATTTTTCTACTTCTCTCTTTCGCTATTTCAATTTTATCGTATTTTTTAATACTTTCAGGAATCTTTACTTCCATGGTTTTTTATTAAGGTGCTTTGTCTCTTCGACGATTCTTTTTAAATCCTCTATCGTTAATTTCTTTTCCATACTATTCACTTCCTTTATAATCTCCTTATACAATCCTTTCGGTTTTTTCTTTTGGTTTTGTTGACATACTATGACTCCTTAATATTTTTCATAATGATTACAGGTTCATAATAAACGTCCGTAGTAATCCCTATCTTCTGTACCCGCCATTCAATTAATTCCTGCCTGACACAATCTTTTTCTACTAAATCTATGGCTTCTTTTTCTGAATCAGAGATAACTATAAATCTAATTGACGGCTCTGAAATCTTTTCTTCAACTTGATATATGTATAATTTAGGATTTACATATCTTTTAGTGCCTATTATTCTCTCTATCATCTTTTCAAATGCTGTCAGGCTATCATCTATCAAAACATGTCCATAATAGTGGTCAATTTCTTTGGTTTTCCCATTAGAATACTTTACTGTAGTGATGCAAGAAGGACAGTCGGTAATAAACTCATCCCCTGGCTCATATATGAAAGACTCAAATCCAAATTCTACAATCAAATCATTTAACTGTTTCACTTTTCTCATTGATATTTTCCAGTGATGCTCATCGCTTTTATATACAAACATTTCTCCATAATATTTTACGTTTCCCTCTTTGTCTACTGTCACAGTATAAACAGGGCATGTTCCAAAACACATTGTTCTTTGTAATTTTACATATTCGAACAGGATAATCCCTCCAATTAATGCACGTAATAAGAATAGTATGATTTTCACTCACTTATTTTCCTTAAAAGTATAGTAGTAAGAAAGCACAAACATGAGCACTTGTATAGTGTAAATAACTAATCGTTCTGTTAAACCTAATATATTTAGTTTCAAATTCATAGAAATTGGATTAAATACTCCAAATACAGTAATAAGTATAGCCATTACTAAGGTGAATTTTCCAAGCCCTTTCATTTTCTCCTGTTTTAAATACCCAAATGAAATTAAAAAAGATGAAGCGATTGTTGTAAACACTACAATAACTGTCACAATAATGTGCATGATATTTTGAAAATTCATCTCTGTTTTATCCCCACTTAGTGGAAATAAACTATAACCAAATATTGAAGTTAATTGCATTATCATTAAAACTATATATCCAGTTTTTAATAGGCTATGATATTCGCTGAATGATTTTTTAATCAGTCCCACTATAAATAAAACCATGCAAATGCCATAAATAAAAGTAAGCATTCGTAATAAATGTGCATTAGGTGCTCCATCAGCGGTAAGAGAACTGATATCCATTGTAATTGGATTATATTCTTTCCACAAAATTCTCCCTAAGATGGTATGCGTAAAATAAAATAGTACGCCAATCATTCCAAATGGCATTAAAAATTTTTTGAGTTTTCCTATCATAATACCTCATACCTCCATAAGTGTTAAATCTTTGTTTCGTAACATTCTACTTTTATACATTAAATTTATTAACACAACTTCATTATCTATATGATAAAACTTTATTATTTTTAACGCAACTTTTTTATCTTTAACACGACTTTATTATTTCTAACATAACTTTTTTATCTCTGACACAACTTTTTTATTTTTCCCCTTATCCCTTTGCCCTTTTTAGAATAAAACATAGTCCTAACTATGTATATACATAAAAAACTCATGTCAAAACCCAACACTCCTCAACCCCTTGTCCCATCTATCCTTAACCCTATTCTTCTAATTACTTCCAGATAAAAAAGTCATGTCAAAAATCACCCATTTTCCTTGTCTCTTTCTCCTAATATTTTCCTATTTTAAGCCTCATTTTAGATAAAAAAGTCGTGTCAAGAATAGGGAAAAGTTAAAAGGAAAAAGGGGAAAGTTTAATCAATATCTTTCATCAATACACCTTTCAAATCCTTCAAAATCAATACTTTTACCCTTATCCCTTACTCCTTAACCCTAATAATCCTAACAAAAAATCATGGCTCCAATAAGGTTTTCTACCCTATTTTCACCATGACTTTTAACACAACTTTTTTATTTTTAACACGACTTTTTTATTTGTGACACGAGTTTTTTTGGGTTATACACATGGTGTATATTTAAAATAATCTCCACTCCACCCACACCCCTCAAACCCTTGATTTTCCTATATCCTAATTTCTACCAGATAATAAAGTCCGCTCTAAAATTCCTTAATTTCATCCCATTTATTAACATTTTTACCTTAATTCTTGTAACAATTTTTAAAATAAAGTTGGTTCTAAAAAGGGATGTTTTGAAAGGAAAATAGGGTCAAGTTTCATGGATAAAGGTTAAGTCTTTATTTTACTTCTTCAGTTTTTTGTATCAATATTATCTTCAATACAGAAGTCAATACTTCTCTCAATCCCTTTAAAATCAATAGTTTTAAGGCTGTAACCAATAAAGAATTCTAATGAAAAATCTAATCCACTCAACCCTTACACCTTAGCCCTTTCCCCTGTAAAAAAAGCAAACCCCGCAGCAAAACAGGAATTATCCTGCATTTACTACGGGATTTGGGAACGAACTTTATTATCATAGAGTCAACTTTATTATCATGGAGTGGAGTTTAATTGTATTATACATAGTTAGGTTCAAGAAGACTTGGGATAAGGAAAAAGTATTTTTATACCTGTTGCGCAATATAAAAAATTTACAACATAGAGGTCATTATTTGAAAGTTTCCTACGGAAATAAAGCCTTCTTCAACTCTCTATAATAGATGCAGAGTTTCCTCTTTATTTTGAGTAATACTACTAAATATATCCTTAATCTTCTCGAATAGTAACCTAAATTTTTCAAACTCTTTAGGTTCTAAATTATTTACCTCCTGTGCAAATTCTTTTTTTTATTATTGATTTTAAATACAGATGTTCCTAATATATTGCTCCCATACATTGAATGTCTTTTTAATATATCATCAGAAAAATAGTGTTCAATAACAAAATATCTTTGTGTTATATCATCGTCTGTAACAAAAAGTTTTCTTTCGTCAGGTACTGGTAATAACATACCCCAAATATTGTTATGTATGTGTTTTCTTAAAGAGTTTTTTATATCTTATTTTCAAATATTTTTTTTACTTAAGGATTTAAATTGTTCATTTCCTTCTCTATCATTATCAAACAATCCAATTATAGGTCTGGTTGCTATAGTTGATAAATGCTCAAGTTTTCTTCTTACACTGTCAGCATTTCCTTTCCTTTCATCTTCTTCAAATTCTATTCCAGAGGATTGACATTCAAAAAACATTTGTGTTTTAGGATAAAGTTTTTGCCAAGCAGTTTCAATTAATATTACATCTGTTTTTCCTTCTGTAATAACTAAAGGTCTTGTTAATTGTGATATATAATTTTTAAGTTCTTGAATTTCAAGAGGTTCCGTACCTTTACCTACCCCTACAGATATACTCAAAGCATTTTCTATTTTTTTTAAAACAGCATCATTAACTGTTCCTATCTTTTGTCTTAACATTTTTTTATCTAAAGTGAAAATCTGTTCAAGTAAAACTACTGAATCTTTAGATAACCCAAATTCTCCCGAAAATATGGCAACATGAGTAGGTAATTTTGCCTTATTCAACTGTGATGTAATTGCTGCCACTACTACTGTTGGTGAGTATTGGTTTCCAATATCATTTTGAATAACGATAACTGGTCTTATACCTTTTAGTACTGCTCCTACTCCACTCCCTAAATCCGCATAAAATATATCCCCTCTTTTAACCATAACACTCATATCATTCGATTCCCCTTTAATTCAAACTTTACCTAAATATCTATATTCTTATCTTAATCATACAATTAACGTACACAATTATAAAAAATATTTAATGCGACGAAATATTATATAAGTGCAAAAATTTATATATTCTGCTTATACTCAATAAATAAATTTCCTGATTTACTTTTTATTATTACCGAGGAGTTTTTTTCTTTTTCATCTAACACCATATTTTGAGTTTCTATATAAGCATCATCACAGTGAATATGCGGACGACCTAATGTCAATTCAGTGCCAAAGAGTTCTATAGTTTCTTCATCCTCACCCACTATATCAAATTCAAACACATCACTTTTTTCTTTATTATGTAAAGCAATTATCTTTTCATCTGAAATTGGTAATTCCTTAATATATAATTTACCATCGTTTTTAACAATACTGCTTAATCTATTAATTTTATCAATATCATCATATAATATATTATCTGGCACTTTAAAATTCACATGATAATATCTTTGTATTTTTACAAGATTAGAATAAACATACTCTTGTAGTTTAAACGATTCAACAAATTCTTTCAAATTATCTTTTTCAACCGATATATCAGGCAAATCAAAATGAATACTGTAATCGTCTGCTTTATATAATGACACTTTTTCCCCATTAAACCATTTCAAAAGCAACTTTGAAATTTTACTTCCTTCAAATATATCTGAAGGTTTTAACCATTGAATATTAAGTTTTTTGTCATCAATTTTACTATGATGCTCGTCAACACTTATTAGCGAAAACTTGAATACTATTTTAAAACTTTTATGATTTATTTCAGTTTGTATTAAATACTTAGAAACATATCTTTTAAATATGACATTTTCAGGTTCATCTATGTCTTGAAAATATAGATGTCCTGCATATTCCTCCTCTGGATAAGGAGATAGATAGAAACTGGTAAACTTCTGTAAATTTTGTGAAACTGGATTTATGTTATAGCCATTAATTTTACTATCAACTCCCTTAATAAACTCGCCAGGTATAGTAATAGGTTCAAAACTCTTACCATTTAAAAAATCATATAATTTTTTCATTGTATTAATATACTCTTCGTCTTTTTTATTATTTTCGAAACTAATACTAACATTCATGTCAACGTTATCAGCATTACCTTTTAATAAACCTATAGAAGATAAATATGGGTTCTGTCCAATAATTTGAAAATCCAATTTAATACCTTCGTTTTCAAAAACCTTTTTTACTTTCTGAAAGTCTACTAATCGTTTACTACAATCCTCTATTAATTTATCTTTAATATCCTTTTCTAATTTGGGAATAATTTCTTCTGCAGTCATTGGAATATACGATATATTTTTTGTAGATAAATTAATTTGTTTATACTCTGGTAATTGTGGGCTTGCTAAAAAACATTCATTACTAAATTGTCCCAACTTCTCAATTATCTTATCAAAAATAAATTGGATATTAGGGTCTTCTAAAGAATATCCAACAAAGAAAATTGATTTTTTGGCAATAATAGATTTTATCTCTGTCCATAATGGCCTGTATATATCGCCATCAAAAAATTTCAGATAATCAGATTTTGTTATTATAATTAAATCTGGATTAGTAAAATCAGAATGTATTTTAAATAATTTAACTTTGTCAGAATTAATCGATGAAAATGCTGTAGCAATAGATTCATCTCTAATAATTACCTCTATATCGTTTCCATATGCTTTTTCGAATAAATCATCAAAATTTGTCGTAATTATTGTTTGTATTTGCGGTATGTTTTTTAATGAATTATGTACATATAAATCTGAAATATTAATATTTACTTGTAAAGCACTTTTAATTATTGAAAATAACTCTGTTTTTTTATTATTACGCATTTTCACAAATTCTTCTGCTACTTCTGGTAAAGTGTTATAATAACTCAACAGTTCCTTTTCACTTGGCGTTGCATATGATTTAATTTTCTGTACTAATTCTCCTCCCGTCGGCACTCCTGCATATTTAGAGAATCCTGCTCCTACCCAAAGAACTACTTCATTATTTCTAATTTTATTTAATAGTTTCTCATAGTTATGCATTCTTATATCACCTTCTCTTTAAAGAAAGTCTATCATATTATCTTATACAACCATATAATTAATTATAATTAATATTTCGTCATTAACCTTTATTTTCCTGCTTTTCTTGCAGGAATTCATAATTCCAATCACTAAACAATAATATAAATAATAGCACAACTAACAAGTATATAACCATATTTATTGCTCTTGTAACTATTTACTCTTCATCCCTTTTACTAAATTCAAATTTATATTCCTCCCTTATTCCAGCCTTCCTCATTATCTTCCACAACTGAAGTTCTTGTCCTTCTTTTTCTAATTCTCTAACTGCCCAGCGCATCCTCCTCAAACGAAAGTCACGATTAGTCTCTTTAACAGAGTCCAGATATGCCTTTGTCTTTGGCATTTTATCTAAATGCTTTTCAAGCAAGCCCCTTACACCTAATTTACCGCCAATTAGACTAACAGTAATTCTTTCAGGCTTTCCATCTGAATTTAGTATCTTATCAACAATCTCTTTTACCTGAGACAATATCACATTATCCCTTTGGTTCCAGTCAACTCTGCTATTAATAGTATTAGTCGTCTTTTTATCAGGCGAGTTCCGGTTCAACCACTCCCTGTCATTTCTATAAAGCCAAGAAAATAAAGCCTTATCCATTTCCCGTAATTGCGTCTTCCCCATCTCTGGGTGCTGCATTCTTAATTCCTTCCACTTCTGTCTGTAATAACTCCTTTCCAAATTCATTGAAGAAGTATTATTACGATTGCTATCACATTCTTTATCGGACTCACTCCGCTTTTCCCAGTAGGTAGTTAACCCAAGTTTCTTGGTATACTTCTTGACCGTATTAGCGTCTACACCTAATAACCTCGCTGTTTCTCTTAAACTCAACTTTTGGTTTACTAATTCTTTAAGTCTCTCCTCCCACACTTGCCCAAATTTTTTTATCCTTCCAAACCTATATCTTGCATCCTCAGACTCATCTGGTCCACTCCTTGTATAAACAAATCCGCAAGTGCAAGAAAAAGTCCCAACAGGACATTTCAAATCCGTACTGTATGAGACTTTTAAGTCAGAAACAACTGGTTTTAGGTAGTGGTCTGACGCTGCATTCAGGCAAGGCCATGGTCCATCTCCGAAAGGCTGATATTCCATCTTTTTATAAAATAAATCAGGAAGAGAAATACCAAGAAAACGGGACAAAAGCAAATGTCTGATAGGATGAGCAGTCTTGTTTTTCTTCCTTATCATATCCATTAGCCAATTTGAATTGTTATCGACATCAACCCTGGACTGAACAATTTCTAAAAATTTTTCGCCATAATAATCAATAAACTCTTTTATAAACTCCTTTTGATGCACTTTTCCGTTTGAAGTTGCAAATCCCATTTCCATCATCTTTGCAAGATACTGCTCTTTATACCATTCTATATCTCTCTTTTCAAAGTCGCTGTTAAGCAAAACCTGAGCATCCTCTGCGAGCCTAATCAGTTTTTCAAAAACATCATCAGAGTAGTTGATAACAATATCGGGTTCTACACAGTTCTCCTCGCCAGCAGCCCGATATTCGTGTTTATTATATCCCCTGATAGGCACCTGGCTGTCATATAAAGGAACATGATGTTTTGGACATATCAGTACTCCAGGAATTTGATGAACCCTATGCCAGTATAACTCTCCATACCGCAATTTATCTTCTTTAACACAGACAGGGCAGAACTTAAAATATTGGTTTAATGTAATGGAACTGGCCATAATTCCAATTCGGCTGTATATGCCACCTCCCTTTTCCCCTATCATTGATTTAAAAATCTGTTCTGCACGTTTTGGAGGCAAAAAGGCAGAGTAGAAGGGAAAAAGTGTATGGCTTTTTATGAGATATTCTTCTGTATATCGGGAATTAAGGGGCATATTATTAACAAGGTTCTGTATATTGGAAGGCAGGTCCATCACTGCTGTTACGGAAGTTGAACCGAAAAGGTCTTTCATTGTCGCCTTATAACTTGTATTTCCACTTCGCACATGGTACCTTGCAAGGACGCTATATAATACTTCATCCTCATAAGGCACAGGAAAAAACGTCATCATTTTGTGCTACACCGCCTTGAAAAAATCATTTTCCACTTGCCTGATAAGTCCTTTTTCTTTTAATGATTCATAGGCTGATTTTTTATTTCTCCTGCCTTCTTCCACAATAAACCTTATATCATTTTCATCCATCTTCTTTGCTTTACTCTTTTCCTTTCGCTTTGGTTTATCATTGGTTGATATCATCTGCACAGCCTTTATTACAATCTCTGAGACTTCAAGTCCTTCTTCACCATCAAGAACCTGCTCTACTGCTTTTTGAGCCTTTTTTGCATCAATATTTAAGTCCAATAATTTTAAAATCGCCTGTTCCTTCCTGTAAAGGTTCACTTCCTTTTCTTTTTCCTTCTGCTGCCTTTGGAGCATCTTCATCCTCATATCCCATTCTAATGATTGTTTGCTTTTGTCTACAAATCCCAGAAAATCAATGTCTACAGTACAAATATCCTCATACTTGGCGATTTCTTTAATGTTTCCCGATTTTAAGGCTTCCAGCATAGGGCGGACCAATTTCAAATTATCCTTTGCAACCTGCTTAATCAGATTTACAGTAATATCCTCCCTGCCTGAGAGGATTGCCCGTATTTGGGACATAGCATAAAGTTTTACCGCAATGTCAATGATGCCCTGTGACTCTTCATAAATTACATCGTTTAATTCAGGTGTTAAAGGTACTTCCTTTTTGGTCCACTGATAGTCCCAAAGTGCATTGATTAGCAGTTCCCAACTTTTATCTTTGCTCAGCCTTTCCCAAATCATATCCCCCTGACCGCTGCCTCGCCTTGCCTGACGGAATTCCGATTGTAGAACCGATAATGCTTTTGTAGTTCCGATAAGTATGACTGGTACTCCAATGGTATTGACAAGGGTTACAAAAAAGTTAAGCATCTTTTCATCCCCACCGCTTTTTGACCCATTCAAATGCTGAATCTCGTCTATGACCAATACGCCTAAGGCTGTATTTCTGGCTATCTGGGATATTATAGAGAGCATATTGTCTACGGTTTTCCTCCCTACCCCGAACTTCTTATAATAATCCGTACCCAACAGGTCGTCTACCTTATGGAAAAACTCTATACAGAGCCCCTTCAAAGAGCCGTCAAAAGGACAGTCTAATTTCAGCCAAACCAGTTGGTACATGCTAAAATTGATATTCTTATATTGTGAATGAACAATTATCTGAGGAAAAAGGGATAATACACGGTTGATAGCCGTTGTCTTGCCCATTCCGCTTACCCCTATCATCGTAAAGCCTGCTGCAGTAGTCCTGAAGGACTCATTGCTGCTTAATTCCCATTTCAGGCTTTGTATCGCCTTATATCCATCCTGAAGACTTTCAGCATAGGAAGGTTTAAATGGGTTACGTGCCAGGTATCCCTGCCTTATAACCCTGCTTATCCTGCTTTCAAGGTCAAGATGAATACCAAGCGGCTGGAAACACTGGAACAACCGCTGAACCATATGGATGCGGTAGTGGCTTTCCAATTGCCTTTCTTCTGGGTTATAGCGCGGATAAAGTGCAAGTTTCTCCACTACTTCTTCCTGGGAATAAATTGGTGGCAGTGCTTCAATAAACGGGTTTCCGCAGTATTCAGGTATCAACTGTTCCTTGTATTCTGCAACTACAGCATTAGCGCCATTAGGTATTATCACTTTATTCATGGATTTTCTTTAAGGCCTCCTTCTGTTTCCTTATCAAAAGGTCTATTGTGTTATTCTCGTTCAACTGTTCCTTCTGCTTTGTCCTATTAAACGATATAATTTCTGCGTTATTTCCTATATCTTTTCTATCCAGTTCAAAGGCTTCCTTTTCTCTATTTATCATTTTCTCTAGCCTTCTATTATTTCTAATGCCTTTTTTACGCTTCGAATCGCTTTCATCTGACTTTTCTTCTTTGAAGGATTTCTCTGCTTCTTTTGCTATATTTTCAATCTCAGCAATTAAATCAACCTTAGCCTGAAGTTCCTTATCTTCTGCCATCTTTAGATGAAGTTTCTCCTCCTCAAGAAGGTATTGAATTTCCTCAAAATTTTTATCCTTATACCTGTTTTGGTGTTCCAGGAGAAAACATTTCTCAAAGTCCATACCATTTTGGTCCTTAATATAAATAAAGTTCATATTGCGGGGGTCATAGGATACATCAATTTTCCATGTCCCTTTATTCCTCGCCTTTTCAAACCACCTCTCCTTGAGAGTTTTTTGGGAAGCATAATACAAGCCCTTAAATTTTATTCCCTTTGCTGTTACTGTTGCCGTATCCGAAGGCATGAGATTTAGTTTAACAATATCCTCTGGTACACTCCGCAATCTGCCTGCACGGTTTGCAATTCCCCAGTTCCATATTTCCCGTGGGATGCATTCTACTTCATCAGCAACCATCAACTCTTCCCTGTCATAATTTTTAAGGTAATACTGGTTATTTTGGTACAGGGCACATTTGATAATAATCTGTGTAAACTGGTAAATATCCAGTTTGGCATCCAGTCTGTAATCCCTGTCGCCTCGTTCCCGAATATCAGGGTTTACAGTACCAGGCAAAAGTGGTTTTACCCTTAAATTGGTTATTCTGAAATGCTGTTCAATAACCGCTTTCCAATCTGCCCTATACGGAGGAGTATTCTGTACTTTTATATGTAAGGAATTTATGATGTTTTCAACATTCTTACCTTCAAGTTTCCCTCTGTCCGCCAAAATAGCCTCTGGAAGATGGTGGACTGGCCAGTCCTTTTCTTCAATATCTATTCCATACTCCCTGCAAAAGGCAACTTTATCGGCTGCAGCATTAGCCAGAGCCATCATGGCTCCTATCCAACTGGGACCCTCTAAACCAACATAAATACCAACAACCATTCGGCTAAAAACATCTATAACCCCATAAATCACTGGTCTTCCAATTATCCAGTTCCTGTTAAAGCGGCTTACAAGATAAATGTCTCCTACAGTTGCATCGATTTGATAGATGCTTCCTGGTGCAATGGCTTCTGAAGTTGAATTTCCCAGAAGAGGCCTGTATTGCTGTTCATATTTTTTGTTGCTCTGTCTGGATGTGATTTGTTTTTTATAGTTCACATTTTTATAATACCAATAACGAAATTGTGCATATGTAGGTACATCACCCACAGGTTTTATAACAGGAACTTTTATGCCGTTTTCTATTTTGAATTCATCGCTGAAAAATTCTTTCCTCATCAGTTCATATGCAAGTTTAAGAGTATTTTTAGTACCTGTGTGATAGTATTTATTGATAGCGATATTAAATATCTTTTTAATTTCTTCATCTACATTGATTCCATCACCCATCAGTTCCACATTTTTCCGTCTTCGGCCACGCTTTTTATCTCCTGCCCGTCTTTCTTTACCTGGACCTCCGCATAAATAGTAGTCTGGAAGTAAAGCGTTCTTTATTTTCCCTCTCTTCCAGAATCTTTTAAGATAATTTAAAACAGTTTTTTCATGTAGGTTATAAATAGACGAGACTTTTAAAACTAGTTCTCTCCGTTCTTTCTTATCAAAAATAGCAGGTTCAAGTCTAACAAGTTCTTTAATAAATTCCCATGCTTTATCCCGTATTTGTCTTGATTTCTCTGACAATTCTTCTTCATGAACAACCTTAACAAATGGGTCGTTTTCCAATATAAATGCAATTTCCTGCTTTATGCCCTCTTCGATATCAGAAATACTTCTTGGGAAAGGACTTTCATTTAAATATATGTTTATAACGTATGCAAGGTTTTGCTGCCTATTAAGCCACAAAATCCTTTCCACACTTTCTTTACCATTATCCTGTACCCACTTAATTAGTGTATTTACTGCAATCAAAGTACCCCCACCCTCTCTGGCAAACTTTGTTGTGCAATTTCTATACTTTGGGTCGAATCATTAATGTCTATTTTCTTATTCATGTCCACCATTATTCTTTTAAGGGCAATTAAACGCTTGAATATATACACCCCTGACCCTGTATCCAAGTTAAATAACCTGTCAAATTGGATAGCGAAATTTCTAATCGAAGTATTGCTTCCTGCCAATTTTTCAACAAAAGCATTGCAGTAATAGTCTGCTTCTTCATCTGTAAATCCTCTTTCATCAGTAGGATATAAGGATGAGTGAATCCATTCGATATTCTTTGCTTTAACTACTGGAATCTCTTTTTGTGTTACTATTCCCCAATCAATGTTTTGGCTCTGCCAGTATCTTCTTTCAATTTCCAGCCTTTCTAGGGCTGTCTTTCGTTCAAGTTCATAATCCGCTTTAAGACTTCTTGCAAGATACGTTATTTTGCCGTTTGGTTTTTTCAATGTTATTAAAAATGATGTAGATAGAATATAAGGGGTTCCTGTATCTTTATCTTTAAATAAGTCAAAATTTAAACCAGCCTTATTTTCTATCACTTCTTCACAGTTGAATAAAGGAAAATGTTCCCTGATATCCAATACATCATCTTGCCATTCAAGCAAATAAAAATATCTTGTCTCTGTATCCGTGAAAAAGTGATGCGTTCTTTTTGTTTTCCATCCAAATATACGTGTAACCCTTCCTTTAGAAGGGAAGTCCTGGACAGTAAGCCAGGGCTTGTAGTCTTTTCCTTTTCCCTGCCCCCTGCCCTCCTGTATCCATTTATTTAATTTATTTTTATCCCAACTTATATTTCTTTTAGCCATGCAAACACCTCCGTAATAGGGATTAGAGACTAGGTTTATGGGGGCAAGAATTAGTATAATGGTAATAGTCCTTATCCCTGAACACCTAAATTTCAAAACAAAAAATGCCACTGACAACAGTTGAACACCTCTAAGGGTGTCTGTGTCAATGGCATTTGAACCATTTATTGTGTGTATAATATTTTATCACAAATTTATTTTGTTTTAAACGTAAAACCTTCCTTGAAATGCTATATAGGAAATATGTAAAATTCTATAACTCTATGACTAAGGAGGTATTTTATGAGGCATAGTGTTTTTTGACTATAAAATTGGTAATTCTCATGAGCATATTTTTAATACCATTTACTGTAATTGCAGAAAATATAATTATTCGCTTTATTGCAGGTTCTTTATTAGGCATGTCACTTATTATATTTCTTTCTTTTACCGCAAAAGTTCAATCGGTCTTTGAGAAAGATAAGGAACATTAAAGTTATGAGAAAAAGGTTTTAGTAGGCTTAAAATCTACTAAAACCTTTTTGCTATAGTCCAGTATATTCAAAAGATTAAATGTATCGTGCTGTCCTTTAACATCTCTAAAAATGCTGCATTATCTATCAATTTGTCTTGTTCCTCAATTGAATTATCCTGCTTTTTTCTCGTGAATTTTATTCTTCTCGTTTGCCTGTAACTGTCCACAAAGGTATGAATATTTTGCTCATCTATATACCCAAGCCTTGTCCATTCATAAATCAAAAAGTCATTCGATTTGAAAGTTATGGAAGTATTGCTTCTGTCTTTAAAGCGCTCGTCTTTATAAAGTATTTCTTTAGCCTTAGAAACAAATTCATATGTATCCCTGTCACTGCTGAAGATAGTTATAATATCAATGCTTCCACTGTAATAATAGGAAAGGATGTAACTTAAAATGGCAATTGAAATCTCTCCTGCATTCTTCCTTTGAATTCTGCCGTTTGAAAGTTTTCTTTGGTCTAGTCCCTCTTCATAAAATACACCAAGCCATTCCTCATAAGGGTCTAAATCCTCTACAGGTCTATTTTTTAAGATGTTTTTCTTGATAAAACTAACAAGCCTGCTCACATTGTAACAGCAGTACAGGAACAGATAGTATAATTCTGCTTCTTTGTAATCCACCAATGTTAAATAATCAACTTCATCTATAATTTGGACCTTCGAATAATGTTTTAGATCATTTATGTAACTTTTTCTATTTTCGCTATCACAAACCTCAGTCCATACCCATTGGGGAATAAGAATCATATCATACTGGCTAAATATCTTTTCAAGGATGACGTTCTTGCGTACCCATGTCAAAAATTCAACAGAGTTATTATCCAGGATGCAAATTTTGAGAGACTTACCTATGGAAAGGTATTTTTTTAAGTCATTCATGCTTTCTCCTTTCATTTGGCAAACCCCTCCACTCCTTTTTTAATTTTATTCTTTAGCGTCAATAAAAACTGATAGTTATCTTTATGGTGGGAAACATCTGGGTTCTCCTTCATAACACTTTGTATTTTCTTCTCCAATCCACCTAAACTTACAACATAGGAGGGTTTTACTAACTCTGAATCTAGTTCTAAATCTATAAATTTTTGCACTAAATCCTCAGGCTTATTATCGAAATGCTCAAGAATTTTTTCTTTTAAATCTATATCATTATATTTTGTAACGGCTTCTTCAAACAGTTCTATCAGTACTGCCTTATATGGTGCCTTATATACATCCATGCATTTTATAACTCTATCGATAAAATCCTCATCATCTAATGAATAGTAGTAGTCGTACACATTGCCAAAAATCATTTTTGCAGCAAAATAATCTGCTCTTCTTTCATTTAAATCCATATCAACGGCAATATTATGGGTCTCATCTCTTAAACTGAGGTCATAGAACAAATGATATATTTCATGCCATGCAACAAAATATTGATAGACACGGGGCTGGGCTGTATTGATAACTGGTATTTTAATATTTCCCTTTGTAATAATAGCCCCGCCCCAATATTCATCATCGATGGGAATCTGGATTAAATGGTTCTCCTTTAGTACCGAAAAAGATAGTTTATCCTGCCCCGTTACTCCCGACTTATTAAACCTGACTGTAAAATCATTTGTTAATCTTAACATATCATCTTTAATCAGTTTATTCTTTTCAATAACCTGCTCAAGGTTATTACTCGTTATCAATTCCGACATAATCCGCACCTTCTTAATTGTAATACAGTTCATACATATGAACTATATCCTCTAAAATACCAAACATCTCTTGAGCCTTAGGGTTCAGGGCATGATTCTCTGGAGCATTGTCAGACAGTGCAAAAACAAGTTCCTTTTTTGCATTATACTTTGGAACATAGTTTAGTAGTTGTTCTTCATCCATGCCCTGTGTTTCCAAGATTTTTCGAACATGAGTTTTAAATGTGGCAAGGCTGTCAACTTCTCCTTTTATTAATTTATCCAAAGTAGGTCTTGAAATATTAGTAAGCCTTGAGAAGGAAGACTTTGTATATCCATTATCTTTAATGATGTTTAATATATTTTTGCCAATTAGTTTTCGATTTTCGAATAATAATTCCATGCTCATTTTTTACACCTCCTACTTTATTATACACCAAAAGTGTAAAAAAAAATACAGTTTGTAAAAAATATTTTTACAAACCTTTTGGTTATCTTTTCAGTTGTAAAATTTCCTACCCTTTCTTTTTCACTAAACTACAGGCTAAATCTAATAAGAAGAAAAGCATTGGCAGAATTTAATTCCTGCTAATGCCTTTTTTCTATTGCTTAATGAAGAATGCAACCTTTCATTTTGTAATTCTTAATATAATCCCAGTATACTTTTATTTCGTCCTGCTCTAACATTTCATAGATGCTTTCAATTTCATCGTAAAATTCTTTGTATACTTTTAGAATGTGGGGCTTCTGCGTATTCCGGTTTATCCGGACAGTGAATCCGGAGGCATCCGGACACTAAACCGGAAACATCCGGACACCTTGTCGAGTGTTTTAATTTTACATTTTTAAATCATATTTTTCAATAGGTTTTTACAATTTTCATACGAATGCATGTAAATAATAAAGTTCAATTTTGTATAAAAGAGCTCATAAAATTAAAACCTCTATATCATTTTGTTTTTTAGAATAGCATATAAAGTAGTAGTCATAGTACCTGTGGAGCTTGTGGGTAACCTGCCGTTTTGAGGCTGTGCGATAAGGTGTGGGAAACTTGTGAATTGGGTGTGGGTAACACGGTTTTTGTTATCCATACCCAATTCAAGCTTTAGCGTCAAGTTTTCCATGCATTATCCATCAGACTCTGGCAGGTTACCCATCAAATCCACAGGTATTAATATCAGAAAGCCAAATTTTACTCCTCGGTAAAACTTAAATAATTATGTATATACTATCGCATAAGCTTTAATAAAATCCGAAGGATGTTTTATACATACATAAAAGCATAGGCTCTGACTTTCTATTTATTGTTTGATTCTTGTTATAGGACAGAATAATTTTCAGTAAAAGCAATATTTTAAGACAATTTAATCTTCAGTGACATATTCCAGCATGGAAAATAGCTGGTACAAAATCATTACAGTATTTTATCAGGTGCAATTAAGG